>JAEWHU010000350.1 GCA_023387635.1 Bacillota bacterium | reverse complement strand
AAACCGGAAAGAGGAGATTACACAGAGAGTTATCAGGCAGTTTATCATGAGCATATGTTGAAAATGTGGAAAGAGAGACCTTATATTTGGGCAATGCATGTATGGAATATGTTTGACTTTGCAGCAGATGGCCGTGAAGAAGGTGGAAAACCAGGTGTAAACCAAAAAGGATTGGTTACCATGGACCGTAAGATAAAAAAGGATGCGTTCTATATTTATAAAGCATATTTGTCTAAAGAACCATTTGTACATATTTGTGGAAGTCGTTATGTGGATAGAGTAGAGGACTCAACAGAAGTGAAAGTATATTCTAATATGAGAAGTGTAACTCTTTTTGTAGATGGAAAAGAATTTGCAGTCAAAGAAGGAGATAAGGTGTTCAGCTTTTTAGTACCTATTACGGGAGAGCACAATATCGAAGCACGTAGCGGATCCTGCAGTCATGGTACTCTTATCAGAAAAGTAGATAAACCCAATGAGGAGTACATATCCGATGGAAGTAAAGTCACAAACTGGTTTGATAAAGAGGAATTAGAAGTTTGCGAGGGATATTATTCAATCAAGGATTCTATGGAAGATATTCATAAATCACCGGAAGCAATGGCCATATTAACTCCTATTATGGAAAAGGCGGCAGAAGCATTTGGAGATGTTGCTAAAAATGTAAAAATTCCGGAATCAATGCAAAAAAAGATGAATAAGATGTCTTTAGAGTCTACATTAAAGCAGATGGGAAGGACTGTAACTCCAGAAATAGTGGTAGAACTAAACAAAGCGCTAGTTCAGATAAAGAAATAAAATAATATAGGGCGATGTAATAGTACCTTCATTTTTGGTCAGTGTTGCATCGCCCTATATTTATTATACTTTCTTTGTTGTTCTAATTAGATTTACAATCTTTCCTGTAAAGTCATTAGAACTAGCTTGGAATTTTACAGTTATTTTATCAGTATTTTCATAGAGTTCTTTCGGAATAATGAATGTCTTTTCCGTCAATTCATGCCAAGGGTTATTGCCTCTAACTTCTTTTGAAACATGAGATTCATTAATATATACATCAAAACTTTCTTTGCAGTCCCCTGGCATATAAGTAAATTGTAGATAGGTATCTTCTTCATGAGTTACCATCATTTCATAACTAAACCAACCGTTATTCTTAGCAAATCTAAAGTGAAAACCATCACGGTCTCCAGCTACGGTATCTTGACTTTTTATATTATGTGAAAGCTCATATTGATCATTGCCTATTTGAATGCTATCAATTTCAGCAGCTTTTACTCGTTCCGAATGCTGTTTTTCTAAAATATATTTCTTTAGTTCTTGTGAATTTTCTTCAACTAATATCCAATATATCCCATATCTTTGGATATGTTGTTGATAGTGAGGAGTGAAGATTAACCTAGTATCTTCATCAGTGCCCTTTAATCTGAACTCCAATTTACCTTCAGTTTTTATTAAGTTTTCAGTTATATGTTTTTTCCAATTATCAATACTATCTTCTTTGATAACAATGTAATCTTTTATTTCTACATGCTTACTTGGAATGCTTACAATTACACCTGTAGTAGATTCCTCTAATTTCTCTGTACCTAAACCTGCACTTAAAACTAATGGACCATAGGTAAAAGCAATAGCGTTCTTATTATCCGGTAAGGATGAAAAACCAACTTCTATATTAAAGATTATCTCGATAGTATCATTATCTTTCCACTTTCTATTAATAAGCGCATATCCTTTTTCTTCTTTAAATGTGGTTAATTCATTATTTATTTTTATGCTTACATTTTTTGACCAGCTTGGGATACGGAAACAAAGGGTTAATTCAATATCATTCTTTGTAGTAATTCTAAAATAAGAATTATCTGTATTAGGTATATTTGTATCTTGCCTGATTATAATCTGCTGTTCTGTCCAATTTAATGATGAAGAAAAATACATATTTACAAATAATTTACTGTCTTCATAAAAATAAAGGCTATCATTTAATTTTGAGAAATTCTCCATTCCTGTTCCTGTACAGCACCAAAAGTGTTCAAAAGGCTTACTGTAAACCTTAAAATAGCCGGTAGCCATAGGCTGGAAGTACATAGTCATTCCAGTATAAGGATTTTGAGAGGATAAGATCGCGTTAATAAAAGTATTCTCGTAGAAATCAGAATATTTCTTATCCCCTGTAATTTGAAATAGACCTCTTGATAATTTTAGCATGTTGTAGGTATTGCAGGTTTCACAGTTCGTTGAAGTTCTTTCAGCATCTAGAATATTTGGTTCTCCGAAATGTTCCCATTCACTATTCCCACCTGTAACGTAGCTATGGTCATTAACAACGATATTCCAAAACTTTTTACATGCATCAAGATAAAACTGTTCACTTTCACCATAAACTAAATATCTATTTAATGCACCTAGGAACTTGGGAATAGTTGTATTGGCATGTCTATTATTTAATATATCTTTTCCATCATGTATTTGTGTAAATAGTGTTACTTCATCAAACTTATGGGCCGCTATACAATGCTTTTCATCCTTAGTAATTTTATAAAGTTCATACATGCAGTCGTTCATTCCACCATACTCCACGGATAGAACTTTTTCTTGAGTTTCTTTTGTCCATTTGTTGGTTCTGTTATATACCCAATCTCCAAGGTTAGAAACAAGCTTAAAGGCAGTCTCCATCTCTGTGAGTTTATAAGCAGTATTTAATCCAGTAATGATTTTATGCATAGTATACCAAGGAACCCATACAGGTTTTCCATTTTCTACTCTATCAAAGAATTCTTCTGGGAAGGCTGAAAGATAACCATTATCGAATTGACAAATGGATAGTTCTTCAAATATATATTGCAACCTATTATAAATTTCACTATCTTTTGTAGTAGCATAAACTTGTGCTAGAGCGGATATGTAATGTCCTAAAGTATGACCACGAATCTCTGAGTTTTCCCACCCTAGATAGTTTTCTGCTTTAGGAGTAAGCTCTTTTGTCTTACGAAAGAAAGATAGTAATTTGTCACAATTAAAAGATTTCAAATACTCAATTTCCTTTTGAAAAGCATTTGTTAAATAAGAATCAGTAAGTTGTACCTGAGACATTGAAAAAGACTTAATCATTATAAATTCTCCTTATGTATTATTTTTTACAGATCATGATTATTAGTATAGTTACTAATTTGTAAAAATGAAATGGTTTAATATACAGAATAGGTGATAAAAGGTTATTTAGTTTATAATTTAAGCTCGAGATGTGGGATCAATTTGTAACTTTTATAAAGGAATATTGTAATTATCCAGTAGATTTTTAACTATTTATATAGTACTCTATAGATAAGTTTAGTATAGTTACTAAACTTATCTATTTATAACTTACTACAAAAATATATTTGAAGAAAAAGTATTGGAACAGGGAGGTAAGAAAATGAATTATGAAGATTTTCAATGGACTATTAAAACACAATATGAAGTGACAGAGGATGGAATAAATATATATGCTCCTGCTAAAACCGATTATTTTGTTAATCCAGCCGATGGAAACGTTCAAGCAGATGCACCATTTTTCTACAAAGAGGTGGAGGGGATTTTATACTAAGAGCAAAGGTAAGCCATGATTTTGTATCAACTTATGACGCATGTGTGTTACTTGCGTTAGATAATGATAAGCTTTGGGCGAAGGCATGCTTTGAGTATACAGATTTAGGTACCAATTCTGTTGTTACTGTTATGACAAATGAGAGATCTGATGATGCCAATGGAATCAATGTAGATGGAAATGAAATATGGCTTCAAATGAGCCGTAAAGATGACCTTTTTGCTATTCATTATTCCCATGATGGAAATGAATATATGATGGCCAGGCTTTGTCATCTGACAATGCAGAAAAAGATTAAAGTAGGTCTAGAAGCACAGTCACCAAGAGGAAACGGTGGAATAAGAAAATTCTCAAATGTCTCATTAGAATTAAGAGGTCCTGTAGATATTCGAAATGGAAAGTAAGTGATTTTATTAAAAGTCATTATATTAAAGATTATTTATTTCAAGTAAAGTGAATGCCAACTTATACATAACGATGGAGTTTAAAAGTCAAAGTCTTTGGTGGTTATACTTTTGGTATTTTTTATAGTATAAGGGGGTAATACGAATGAGTGATAATTATTTTGACATAAGCCAGAGTGTATCTATTTCCTGTGGTGATGATGACCGCTATGTATTAAATACAATAGCGAATCATTTTATCGGGAATCATCCAGATGTGCCATATCAATACAAGATGGATTTTGATAATGGTATTCTCTGTGATAAAAAAGGACGTTATCAGTTTGATTTTGAGCAGAGATTTCCAGAGGCAAACGTAGGAGACATATGTGCGGCAAGAGGGCGAATCTGGAGTTTTCACGAAAGGAGCTCAAACTTTAATATATCTTGTATTGGTCCTACGGTATGCTTAGTCAATGGAGAACAAGTATTTAATTCCATTCCAGGAAATGAAGGAAGAAGGGCTGTGAACAGCTTTCAAGTTTCTTTAGTGAAAGGATGGAATGATTTCTTATTTACTACAGAAAAAACAGTTCTTGGATTTGGTTTTGAATGTGGCAATGCAATGGCACAGTGGGAACCATATCTTTTTCAATCTCCACATGAAAAGCGGGAAGGTCAGGTTGGGTTTGTATATAGCAAGCCTTTTACTAAACTACATAGCTTGGATTATAAAGATGTGATTAACAGAGACCTTATCTGGTTACCAGAGCAATATGAAGATGTAGAGAAGGAACTAATTTCTTGGGAAAATGTATTTTCTAACGATTGGAATGGGATTAGTTTTGCAAAAGCAAAAATTGCTATGGAACAGGAAGGTAGTTTTAGTATAAATGGAAACTATACTTATATATATTTAGATGGAAAAAAGATTGAATCCTCTGAGATTAAACTTTCTAAAGGGGAGCATACTCTTATAGTTTGTTTTGAAAAAACAAAATTTGAACCCGCAGGAGAATGTGAAGTAGTAATCGAAGGTGGATGTTTGGTACAGGATACAAGAATACAAGGCTATCATGGAATTTGGATTTATCTTGGTACATTTCATAATAACCTACCTTCTGTAGCAGAACTTCTTAGAATGGATTGCGTATATTATGACGGAGAAGAATGTAGGTATTGGAAGACATCGGTTCCACATGGGGGGGTACGCATTTGTGTAGAATCAGAATTATATGGACGTTGGACATACCCTATGGGTGTGACTCTCTATGGACTATTAAAGACAGCTGACTACTTGAATCGACCAGATTATGAAATGTATATTAGAAAAAATGTGGAGCAGATTACAAGGCATCAGTCATACGCCTTGTTTGACCAGGAGCGGTTCGGGTTTCCCAGTCTTAACCAACAGATTTGTTGGCTTACTGAACTAGATGACTGTGGTTCTTTTGGCTCCTTAATGCTAGAATGTGATAAACGATGGAAAAATGATAATGGACGAAAAATGGCTGAGGTCATTGCAGACCATATGAGAAACAAACAGCATAGAATGCCAGATGGTGCTTTTTGTAGAAAAAATGATACCATGTGGATAGATGACCTTTATATGAGCGTACCTTTTCTTGTACGTTATTATGGGCTTTCAAAAGATATATGGTATTTAGATGAGGCTTGTCGCCAAATCTTATTGTTTCAAAAGTATTTTTATATGGAAGATAAGAAATTAATGTCCCACATTTACGATACAAGGTGGGAAAAGGCAAATCGTATTCCATGGAGTAGAGGAAATGGTTGGGTGATATTTTCTTTATCGGAGCTTTTAAACGTACTACCAGAGAATCATGAAAAAAGGGAGTTACTTATATCATTTTATCAGGAAATGGCGGAAGGTCTTCTTAGGGTTCAGGGTGAACATGGTTTATGGCATCAAGTTCTTGATGATGAATCCACATACGAAGAAAGCTCGTCTACAGCGATGTTCATCTGTGCCTTTTCTAGAGGCGTAATTGGCGGTTATGTGGGAGATAACTTAAATCAAAGATTATCTAATAGTGTTAAAATCGCATGGAAAGGAATTAAAGAACGAGCGGTAGACTGCCATGGTAATCTTTATGGAGTTTGTCAGGGGTCTGGATGTTCCTTCAGCCGTGATTATTACAGAAATCTGTTATGGAGATTTAACGATGCTCACGGAATCGGTATTGTCTTGATGGCTGGTGTGGAAGCATGTATGTTAAAAGAATGGGAAATAAATCAAGACTAAGTTTTTATTACGCTAAAGTTGAATACTTTTAGCAAAAGAAATAATATAGAGCAGTATATGGTAAGATAGAATTAAGATAAATATAGGTAGAAAAAATGTGGACTGGTTAGTGATGACCAGTCCCTTTTTTTGTAGTGTGCCAAGCATGGCACTAATCTAGCTAGTGAGAGTCTAGCCACGGGTATTTACCGCCAAGTGTAGTGAACCACAAGTTGGTATCAGTAATGATATGGATGAAGGAAGTGGTGTAGCAAAATTCTTGAGCCTACGAACAGAAACTTGATAAGGTGATTAGGTGGGTGAGGTTGCTATACAAGCTTAAGCCCAAAAGGTAAACGTAAACCAAAGTTGTAAATCAAGAGGTTGTGGAATGAAAGATTTGTGTCTTACCTTGGGAGCCCTACCCACATATCGAAAGATATGGTCGAAAAAGGTTCAGGGAGGGAGTCAGGTGAAGTTATAGTAAGCATAAAAGCTGAAGGACTGAAGCGATTTATAGTACAAATCGCTATTTATAAAATAATACAGTAGCCAGAAATCAATATTGCAGGAGCTAGTATATTATAAGCTATTTATAATACTCTAGGTCTAAATTTTTTGATCGATGTATTGACTTTGGAGGAGAGGGCCATGAGTATATCAGAGGTACACGAACTACACCACTCCCCTTAGAACGGGAACGACAGATTACAGTGGTAATTTCAAGCCACATCTTGGATGAATTATCCCGTTTGCAACCCATTATGGTTTTATTAATAAAGGTTATGTGGATTTAATACAATAGTAGAGAAAATATGTAAACTGTATTGCTTTTTATAGTACATTTTTGGTAATATATAACTATATAACATGATTTTTAATGAATAATAGGAATGATTGGGGTATTTTATGATAAACAAATTACAAATGAAAGAGAAAAATGTTAATTCAATGTGTAATACATCGAAAGTGATTACTCCACTTACAATAGATATACCAAAGAATAATTCCAATGATAAAATAAAGGAATTAAGAAGACCGCGTTCTAGAGCATACATAGAGAATTTAGTCGAATTACAAGAATTATTAATACAAGTTAACAAAGAGAGAGTTAAACAAAAGGTTAAAAGTTCTAATAGTAAGAATCAAAAATATAGTAATGATTCATTAAGTGGTTTAGGAGTTACTACATATGATAATTCAAATCATGATACTAATAGTACATCATATAAATTATATGATGAAATAAATTCATGTGATAATAAAAATATAGAGATAAATAACAATATGAGTCATGGATTAAATCATGAAAT
The DNA here is from genome assembly GCA_023387635.1 of Bacillota bacterium. Lineage (GTDB taxonomy): Bacteria > Bacillota > Clostridia > Lachnospirales > Lachnospiraceae > Anaerocolumna. Next base: position 22,278 of record JAEWHU010000350.1, on the reverse strand, counting down.
TGATAATGAAGTAAACATAGAACAAGAAAGTTCTATGATTAATTTTTATCTTAATAGAATTGATACCATGACCCAACAACCGATAGTTTCAGTTGATTTACATATGAGTTATGAGGAAACGCAAGAGGAGGAAGAAAATCCTATTATTAATGATTTAGAAAGACGCATCCAAGAGAAATTAAAAGCATTAGAAGAAGAAAATCCTTACATCAAAGAATTACTATGTTTGTTATATCCAAGAGATAAAGAAGAATATTTGATGTCTTGTGGTGTTATTCAGAGACCTGGCACACCAGTATATTCGAGGGAAGATATGGCAAATGGAATGGATGATTCTAGAAAAGCAGAAATTTTAAAAAGAGGATATGATTTATATCATACATATTATGATGAAGAACTCTTAACCATGGAAATTTATATGGATGCATATTGTATTATCTACATTGACGGAATCGTTAAAACAATTGAATAAAAATAGATATTAGTAATGGTAAACGTATTAGGAGGCTTAGTTATGGTTTTGGGTATAGACTTAGGTACAACATATTCAGCAAGTGCGTATTTGGATGATAGTGGAGAACCACAGATTGCTATTAATGGAGAATCCCAGAGATTAACTCCATCTGTGGTTTTTTTTGATGAAGGTAATCAGATAATTGTTGGAGAAGTTGCGAAAGAAAATGAAGCGTTATATACAGATGATGTTATCTCTAAAGTAAAAATAGATATGGGAAAGAGGAAAGTATTTAAGACTATTAATAATGTTGAATATACACCAGAAGTGATTTCTAGTTTAGTTATAAAAAAAATCATACAGGACTCATCTGCTAATATTGGAAAAGAAGTTAAGGATGTAGTAATTACAGTACCAGCATATTTTATGGACTCACAAAGAAAGGCAACAGAAGATGCAGCAAAGCTAGCAGGTGTGAATCTATTGACTATGATAGACGAGCCCACTGCAGCAGCCATATACTATAAATACAAAAGTAAGACTGACAATGCAAAACTATTAATCTATGATTTCGGTGGCGGAACTTTTGATGCCACTTTAATGGAAGTTAATAATGACAAAATTCGTATTATAGAAAAAGATGGTCTATCAAGAGCTGGTGGGACTATGTTTGATCAGTTTTTGGTAGATTATGTTTGTGATAGTATTCAAGATAAATATGATGTAGATTTAGCGGATGAAGAGTATCGTTCCGAATATAATGATCTATTTCGTAAGGTAGAAAGTTGTAAAAGACAGTTATCCGTTAGAGAAAAAGCAACAATTAGTTTAAAAGTGGATAAGATTAAAGAACAGATAGAAATAACGAGAGAATTCTTTGAAAGTAAAATAGAAGGTACCTATAATAAAACAGAAAATATTATTAAGAAGATTCTTAGAAACGCGGGTTTGCAAGCAGTTGACATAGAGAAGGTCATTCTTGTGGGTGGTTCTAGTAAAATACCTTATGTAATAAAAAGACTAACTGAGTTATTTGGTAAAGCTCCATCGAAAGAAATCAATCCCGATGAAGCAGTGGCAATGGGTGCGGCACTCTACGGTTTCATTTACCAACAAAATATAAGTGAAGGTAAAGCAGTTTTTCAGGATGTGAGTTCTCATAGTATTGGGATACTAGTTTTTATTGATGAAACACATCAAGAAAATCAAATCATCATACCAAGAACGACACAGATTCCTTGTACCATGGAGCAAGTTTTTTATACTAAGTTTAGGGATCAAAGACAGATTAATGTAAGTATTACAGAAGGTGAATTTAAAGAACCAGAATTTGTAGCTCTAATTGGGGAATATTTAATTGACTTACCAGTAGGTCTACCAATAAATACAGAAGTTATGGTAAAGATTAGTTTAGATGATAGGCAATTGATTCATTTATCCATAGCAGTTCCTTCGGTTAAATTAGAGAGAGAATTTGAGATGAAAAGGAATGCCAATCTTTGTGAGGAAGAAATTAGGAAACTTCAGGGGATTATGAGTAAAAAAACGATAGTTTAATTATGGGAGAGAGTAAGAATGGATCATAGTCAAATAATCAGATTAAAAAGTGAGAATAAGTTAGATGAAATCGTAGCTTTAGCAGAACAGAGTGAGCCTACGAAGATAACCAATATCCACATTGTTCTTAGTATTGCAGAAGTATATCTTTTATTAAAAGTATATGAAAAAAGTATACAATGGTATGAGAGAGCATTGGATTTAGGTAGTGAGGAGGATATATTTACTCCATTATCTGAATTGTATAGAGTTACACAGAAGGATTATAATAAATGGAATAATCTATACCAGATGGCTATGAAAGCCTCTCTTTCTCATAATCAATTACAGATGATACATTATGAAATGTTAATGCAAGGAGGCACTAGTGACCAAGAGCTACTTGATGTATTATCTTCTTATGTAGAAGAGGAATTATTTGAACTACATCTAATAGAATACGCAGAACTTTTTATTAAACTAGATAATAAGAAAGAAGCAAAGAAGATATTAAGAAAGGTTTTACGTTTTTCTACGCAAGAAGAATGTTTAGTACATACCGAGAAGCTCATAGATTTCATTAATAATAACGAAGATTTAAGCCAAATAAAGATAGAAAGCATACGTAGTATAATTTATAAAACCTTAGATTCAAATACATCTTCTCTAAACAAGGAAGTACCACTAGCTGATGACAAAACTAGTGAGGTTTATACTAGTGAAGATAAAATTGATAAAATAAGCAAAAATGTGGATAGTCTACTAAGTCAAGTAGATAATATGGAGAATGTTAATACAATTCATGCCTCAGTAAAAATAGATAATGATAAAATAGATAATAAAAAAAGTAAAGAAACAAATAAAAACATGGATAATAAATCCAAAGAAAATAAACTTATGGATTTATTTAACAAAAAGACAAAACCAAAAAAGAGCAAGAAAAAAATTATAAGAACCATAGAAATGCTTTTTACAGAAGTAGTTGGAATGGAGAAAGTAAAAGATGAACTTCAATCCTTTTATGATGTATTACAATACCAGAATCAATTAAAGAATCTAGGTGTAGGACAAGACATATTACTTAAGAATTTTATTATTACTGGTGAAAGAGGAAGTGGTAAATCATTAGTTGCAGGTATATTAGCGTCTATGTTGGAAATGTTTGGACTAATTGATAATGATTCTGTTATGGAAGTTCATAGTAGAGATATACAAGAAGCTTATTCCAAAGAAGGTAGTAAAGGTTTATTAGAATTATTTTCTGAGCTAACTGATATGGTAATAGTTATTGATCATATTGATAGATTATTTGATGAGAAAGAAGAACAAAATAGTAATTACATAGCATTAGCAGAGGGTATGGCTGATTTAATGAAGGCTAGAAAAGACTCTCTGGTATTTGTGTTGTCTGGAAAAAAATCAGCAATGAATCAATTTGTAAACGATGATATAAAAAATCTAATGTACTCCCAAATAGATATAACAAGTTATACCATGGATGAGTTAGTAGGAATAACATGTACATTGGCTGAGAAAAAAGGTTTTATGGTTAGTAAACATGCTTATAAGGCATTGATGAAAAGAATTCAAATAGAGCGTTGTACTGGAGAGTTTAACAATGCGATAACATTGGAGGGAGTTATACAACAAGCTATTAGGCGTAAAGCAGAACGTCAAAGAGAACTTAGTAGTACAGAGAATCTATTGCAGTTTGAAAAGGAAGATTTCGATGTAGATGATGATTCCGATGAAAGTATGGAAGAATTGTTGCAAAAGTTGGATGGACTTACTGGGCTTGCATCGGTAAAAAATGAAGTTCGTAGTAAGATTGAAAATATTATTGTACAACAAAATGCGGTGGAACTTGGTGCAAAACGCTTGGATGGATTTGGTACCCTTCACATGATATTTAAAGGTGGACCAGGTACTGGTAAGACTACTGTTGCACGTATTATAGGTAAGATTTATCAAAAACTAGGTGTTTTGCCCAAGGGTAATGTATTTGTTGAATGTTCAAGAAAGGACTTAGTAGGTGAATACCAAGGTCATACGGCTAAGAAAACCCATGATAAAGTATTAGAAGCATTAGGTGGTGTTTTATTTATTGATGAAGCCTATTCTTTGGTGCAAGGTGAAAATGATGGTTTTGGACTTGAGGCACTGACTACTTTAGTTGCAGACATTGAAAATTATAGAGACTCCATTATGGTTATTCTGGCTGGCTACTCAGAAGATATGGATACATTAATAGCAAAAAATCCAGGATTGGCAAGCCGTTTTCCAAATGAGATAGTTTTTGAGGATTATACCCTGGATGAGCTAACCAGTATATTTGGTTATATTGTTAAGGAAAAGGGATTGGTATTAGATAGGAATACCCAAGAAGCAGTCTATAATCTTATAAAGGACAAGTCGGGAAAGAGAGACTTTGGTAATGCTAGAGGTGTAAGAAATCTAGTGGATAAAGTGAAGTCTGCTTTGGATAGGCGTTTGGTACAGCTACAATCACAAGGAGAGATACTGAGTAAAAATGATTATGACATTATCAGAGTTGAGGATATAGAATCTTTAATAAAAGAAGAATCTCTAAAAGAAAAAACAGTAGAGGAATTGATTGAAGATCTGAATAATATGACAGGACTAGGAAGTGTCAAGAAAAAAGTTCGTGAAATGGTAGCCCTCATTACACGAAAAAAAATAAGCGAAGAATTTAATATGAATAGTAATTTTGGAACACTCCATTTGGTGTTTCTTGGCAATGCAGGTACAGGTAAAACCACAGTAGCAAGATTAATTGGACAAATATACGAAAAATTAGGTGTATTAAAAAATGGGGATGTATTTGTAGAATGTTCCCGTGCTAGCTTAATTGGGCAATACCAAGGACAGACGACTAAGAAAGTGGAAGAGAAAGTAAAAGAGGCTGAAGGTGGTATACTCTTCATTGATGAAGCTTATGATCTATGCCATAGTTCGGGTAACGATTCTTATGGTATTGAAATTGTAAGTACGTTATTAAAAGCGATAGAAGATAAAAGAGATAATCTAATGGTTATTATGGCTGGTTATAAAGATAAAATGGATGAATTTTTTAATACCAATCAAGGTTTAAAAAGTAGAATGTCAACGGAAGTATACTTTGAAGATTATACAATAGAAGAACTCTCTAGTATTTTTTATTATATGGCTAAATCAGATTCACTACGAATTGAAGAAGGATTAGAAGAAACCATTCAGAATATAATACAGGATAAAGTTGAAAAACAACGTGATTTTGGTAATGCCAGAGGTGTTCGTAATATATATGAAGATGTATTGCGAAAACAAGCTCTACGCTTATTTGATCAGACGAAAGAGTCTATTACAAAAGAACAATTGACCACTTTAAGTAGAGAAGATTTTATGTAATAAGCGAATTGCTATTTCTAATGGAGGTTAACATGGAAGAAATATTAGTACGATTAGGTATCGAACCGGATAAGAGTCTAAATGAAATAAAAGATATCTTAGAAGATAAGCAACTAGACGTCTTGTCTAAATTAGATGTATTACAAGCAAGAAGTGTTCATAATGAACGAGATAAACTCCTTGAAGAGGAGCTTTTACAAGAAATTGAACAAATAGAAGAAGGATTACATAGAATTAATAAAACTATAAAGCAAATGTCCGTGGGTTTAAGTGTAACAAAAACATTGTCCAATTCAAGTGACGAAGTTACAAAAAGTACAAAAGATGAATCCAAGGAAGTAGAAGAGACAAGTAATGAATCAGATACAAGTTTTGCATTGGATATGGAAGAATATGAAGAAAAGGATATAGAATTTATATTTGATAAGGCCACAAGATTGGTGGATAATCCTAAGGATGAAACAGATTATAAAAAAGCCATTGTTTTATATAACAAAATTATCAGATTAGGTGGTATTTGCGGAGTTTCGGGTATAGCACGAATGTTATTACACGGAATTGGCGTTGAAAAGGATGAAGACAAGGCTTATTCCTTAATAGAAGAAGCTGCTGAATCAGGAGAGGCTTATGCCCTATATTTATTGGGAATGTTAGAACCACCAAATAAAATACCAAAGTTCCTCCGTAAGAATAGAACAAATTCATATCAATTGACCCATAGGGATTCAACCAAGATCTGCTTTTGGAAGTCAGCTGTACAAGGGTGCCCAAATGGACAAAACGCATTAGCAAGGTACTATTTAAGTGATATTAATAATGTGACTGACTATAACTATGGCATATCCTTATTAAAAAGTGCTGCTATGAAAAATTATGCAGTAGCTGAAAGTAACTTAAGTAAGATATATATGAAAGAAGATCCATCTCTAGCAGACGAATATTTAATAAAGGCGGCTAACCATGGGCATACAGCTAGTCAAGTAAAAGTAGGTGAAAAATATCTTGCAAGTAAGGATCCTAAAGTTATAGAAGAAGGGAAAAATTTAATTCTGAAGGCTGATTTTAAAGGCAATAGTAGAGCAAAATATCTGCTTGGTTATATGTATCAATTTGGTATTGGGGTTGAAAAGGATAAAAAGGAAGCATTACAATATTATATGGATGCATCCGATATGGATGAAATAGATGCACTAAATAAACTTGGATGGATGTATTATAATGGAGATGGAATTAAGAGGGATGTAAGCAAATTTATGGACTTCCTTAGTAAAGCAGCTGATAATGGTCATATTGATGCTGCATTTAATCTTGGTGACATACATCGAAGTGGCAGTGATGGTGTTGATATTAATAATAGTGAAGCATTTCGTTTGTATAAACAAGCAGCCGAGGGTGGGCATAAGAATGCACAGTATAGGTTAGGATTGGCTTATTTAAATGGTATTGGAGTAAAGACAAATAAAGATGAAGCATTGCATTGGATAGAAAAGGCAATTGAGAATGGTAGTATAGATGCCTACTATGCTATGGGATTATATACATTATATTATAATAATGATACTAGAATAGCTAAAGAGTACTTTATAAAAGCTATTAAAAATGACTGTATTGATGGAAATCACGGATTAGCTATCCTATATAGTGATACTAAATATAGAGAATTGAATTTAATTTCTGCATATAAGTATTATAAACTAGCAGGTCGGGATTATAAGGGTGAATTAGATAATTTTATTATAGAAAGAAGTAAAAAGAAAGATACTGAAAGTTTTGAATTGGTTAAGTATGCAGCAGAAGATAATCCATCCTATATGATTCTTCTAGGTCATATGTATGAAAATCGTGAGGAGGCTAGTGTTATTGCACTTACTAGTGCATATCATTGCTATAAAATATCAGGCTCAAAAGGGAGAAAAGAGTTAGAAAGAATGATATTACATTGGGGAGCAAGGAATGGGACTGGATGTTTTAAATTTATTAATGGTTTAGCCAATGAGAATGATCCATTTATATTCAAGGCAATAGCTAATATGCATTATAATGGATTGGGTACCAATAAGGATTATAAAGAAGCATATCGATATTATAAACTGGCTGAACATGCCTATAAAGAAGAATATAATAACTTTATTGAATCCATTGCACAGGAAGATTCCCTAGAGTGTTTTATATTATTAAAAAGAATCTCAGAAGAAGGAAATTCTCTGGCAATGAAATATCTTGGTGATATGTATTTTCATGGTTTAGGAACTGATAAAAACTATTCTGAAGCCAATCAATATTATAAAAAGGCTTATGAAGGTAAACTACAAGGTGTAGACTTTGTAGCATTATTTAGTAAAGTAGAAGATGCTATCTTTAGGGATATGACTTATGCAGAGGCTGTAAAGATGCTAGAAACATCCTCCTTTCAAAAAGGGATAGATGCTCTTTTAAAACTGGCTAATGAAAATTATTCTGATGCACAGATAACAGTTGGGAAGTTATATATGAACGGTTATCGAATATCAAAAGATAACAATAAAGCTATGAGTTATTTTAAAATGGCTCAATCTCTTAACCACCCTGATGCAAAGAAGTATATGGAAGAGTTGAGACATAAATAAAATCATAGAAAGGAATGAGTATTTATGCATAATCTGATGAAGAATTGTAATATTCCCAAGAATACCAAAATAATTTCTTTAACCACAGAATTAAAATTAAGGAAAGCAAGAAATCTTGAAATATATAATGACTTTATAGAGCAAAATGAAAAATCAGATACAATCATGCAAGAACTTGGCATTGTTAAAAAGGAGTTAGAACTAATTGATGAAGTTCTTGAAAAGGCCTATAGGATGATCAGAAAAATACCTATGGAGTATGATGTAAGTTATATTGATTACATTACACCGGAATATATAAAGGCTATGCCTATGCCACCTATTCATGAAATCGTCGCTACTTATGATAGAGAGTATAAAAAGGCAATACTAGGAGATTCCACTGTACAATATAGGTTGGGGATAATGCATCTTACAGGGAAAGATACGTTTAAAGATGCTTCAATTGGGAAAGCTTTCTTTGTTAAAGCAGCAGAACAAGGACATGTAGATAGTATGCGAATGTTAGGTGACTTATATTTGGAAGGTATTCATATACCAAAGATTAAAAGTGTGGCTATTCTTTGGTATGAAAAAGCATCTGAAAAAGGAGATAGACATTCCATTCAAGCATTAATGGACATATATAAAGAATACGAATATGCTTATACTGCAGAACTTATAAAGATATGTTTTTCTGCGATCAATTACAATGTCAATGAAAAGCTAGCTAAAAGTTTAATTATTAGGGCTTATTGTAAGTCAGACAGAATTGAAGAAGATAAAAGGTTGCATGATTGGTGTTTAGCTGTAATAAATAGCAATACAGATGACGTTACGATTAGACAAGATGCTGCTTATTTGCTTGGTCGTATGTATCAAAATGGTTTGAACGTTACTATGGATAAGTCTGTTGCACATAGTTGGTATATGAAATCATATGAGATGGGAAATATAAATGCTGCATATCATCTAGCAAAAGGATATGAAGATGGCGATGGGATAAATAAGGACATTCATTTAGCTATTAAATATTACGAAGAAATTATTGGATTAAATTCAAAGCGAAAGGACATTGCATTAATTCATAAATTAGTAAACTTATATTTAGATGGAAGTGTGAATGAAATAACTGGTCAAAAGGTAGTCCAACACCTTAATATGGCTATTAAATTAGGAGATGCTACAGCGGCAAACAAATTAGGTTATCTTTATGAAACAGGTAATTTTATCAAAAAAAATAGGGATAAAGCTATCATTTGTTATGAAATAGCGGCAAGGAATAATATAGACGCTCAGTACCGTTTGGGATGTTTGTATTTAGATGGTTCAGAAACAATAGAATTAGGTATTGATTGGTTGAAAAAAGCAGCCGTTAATGGTTCTACATCTGCACAACTAGATATTGCAAAACGATATTTTAAGTCTTATTTTAGCCATTCTTCAAATGACCAGAGTGATTGGAAACAAATGATTTCATGGTTAAAGACTGGAGAACTCAGTGATGTGGAAACTCAATATTATCTAGCTTTAATTTCACTGAAAGAGGATTCAATAGATAATGCCATCATGTACTTAGAAAAATGTGCCGAAGGTGGATTTGAAGTAGCTAAAAAAATGTTGGCTGATATGTATTACGAAGGAATGAAGGTTCCACAAGATTTTGCAAAGGCATTTCATTATTATAGTGAATTAATGAATGATTATGATCCTATGGTTTATATCAATATAGGTAAATTATATTTAAATGGAGACGGTGGAGCAAAAGATAGTGAAAAAGCCTTATCTTTGTTTCAGCAGGTAGCAAACAGTAAAGAAGTGGAAGAATCTGAAGTAGATACATACATTTCACATGCCAAAGAATGTATAGGTATGTATTATGAAGAAATGAAACATTATGACAAAGCTAAGGAAATTTATGAAGAATTAGTTATATCTGGTAGACCTTCCGCTAATTTTAGATTGGGACAGTTATACGAATATGGTAGAGGACTTTATAAGGACTTAGAAGAAGCTTATGATTGGTATAAAAAAGGTGCTGACTTATTAGATGTAGATTCCACCAAACGTATAGGTTATTTTTATGAACAAGGTTTCGCAGTGATAAAGAATAGTAAACGTGCAAGAATTTGGTATGAAAAAGCCGTAAAATTAGGTGATATAAGAGCTTATATAGGCATTGCTGAATCTTTTCTAGATGATGCCCACAATATGGATGATATGAGAGAAGCAATAGTGCGTTATGGAGTGGTGAAAGATATATTAGATGCGGCATCCATATGTAGATTTGGTGAAATTTATGAAATGGTGAAAAAAATAGATTTATTGCATGAAGCCCAAAAAAAGTACTTAATTGCAGCAAATAAAAAGGATGCGAAAGCTCAATATAACTTAGCTATGACTTATCAAAAAAGGAATGTTGGTGATTCGGATAATGAAACCATTCAATTATTAATAGAATCAGCAGAACAAAATTATGAAAAAGCAATTATTGAGATAATTAAGCTATATAATGAGAAGGATGAATACAAACATAGGATTGAATTAAAAGAAAACTATATCCTTCATTGTAATTTGGGGATAGCATATGATGAAGGAAAACTTGTTACGCAGGATTATGAAAAGGCATTCTATTGGATATCTAAAGCCGCTGAACAGAAATATCCAAGAGCAATCAATTCATTAGGAGTGTGTTATATGGAAGGCCTTGGGGTAGAAAAAAATCTAGAAAAAGCATATCATTTATTTACAGAAGCTGCAGAGTTGGGCAATGAAGGTGCTTATGCCAATCTTGGTAGATTATATTATAATGGTGAATATGTAGATGAAAATAAAGACTTAGCATTTACTTACTATGAAAAGGCTGCAAAATTGAATAGCCAACATGGTAAGTACATGTTAGGACTATGTTATCTTAATGGATATGGAACTACAATTGATAAAGAACAGGCTGTCTATTATTTGATACAAGCAAGTGAGGAAGGACATGAAAAAGCCCATAGCAAACTAGGTGAATACTATAATGAATTAAAAGATTATTATCAGGCTGGGGAATATTATAGAAGATCAGCAGAAAGTGGCAATGCAGAAGATCAATTTAATTTAGGGAGATTATTTTATAATGGTGAAGGATTTAGGAAGAATCTCAAAGAGGCATATAATTGGTTTAATAAATCTGCTGATCAAGGAGATAAGGATTCCCAATATGCTCTTTACACTATGTATGATACTGGAAAAGGTGTAAGTAAATCAGAAGCTAATGCTTTTTACTGGCTTAAGAAAGCAGCAGGAAATAAAAATAATAAGGCTATGCTTAAATTAGGGGAATACTATCTAAATCATACAGATAATTCAAATGGAAAAGGTACCCCTATTAATCATCAAGAAGCTCTTAAGTGGTATGAAAGTGAAGAATTAAGTGACGATAATCATGCAAAATGCCAGTTAGGATATCTATATACACTAGGAGATGGTATAGAGAAAAATTATGACAAGGCATTTCAACTATTAAGTGGTGTCACAAAGATAAAATCTTCCAAAGCATTCTTAGCACTGGCTTATCTATACGATAAAGGATATGGTGTATCAAAGGATATAAAAAAAGCTTATGAGTATTATAAAAAAGCAGCACAATTAGGAAGCGAAGAAGCTGATAAAATACTTAGTTCTCTAAGGTTTAAGGTTATTAAAGTATTGGATAGATAAAAGATCGGAATCAAAAGATGGGGATACAGTGGATCAATGAACCTATTGTCACAGCTTGAATGTGAACATGACATTGATGTAAGTTAGACGCTACCAATAAGAGTACAACAAGATACCTATGTAATATAAAAACTGTACGTTTGCTTGATAAAAAAGGAGGCAAACGTACAGTTTTATTATTTGGACATTATTCTAAGTGGATATGCAGGATCATAGATAGAATCAATCTTAATGGCATAGGAGGTTCTATTAATAATGTCTTTATCAGTAATATAATGAACATCTAGTAAACCGTCTAATTTATAGCCGGTTCTGATGTAATTCATCTCGGATAATGCCAAACTCCAACCTTGAAGCCAGTCATCAAGCCTCTCTTTCTGTTCATTCGTTCCATCAAAGTGTATTAACAAATCAATGTCACTGTTAAGCCTAGCAGTACAGTTATTAGTACTTCCAAACAGATAGATGCCTTTCACAGAAAACTCTTCCATATTAATCTGTTTCGCTATTTGTTCAGCCATATAATGACGCCATTTCCACCCATCTTCATCCAAATCCCCTATCTCAGGAATGGTATTATAATCAGACTTTATATCTGAATCAATGTAAGCAGGATGTTCTAGATAAGCAATGGCTTTTTGCAAGTCTCCATTCATTAATACAACAAGTTCTTTATTAGCAAATGTTTCACCAATTGTAATTACCTTCAAAACTTCACTAAGGTAAGAGTATATAGGTAAAATATTAGGTAGGGCATTTTTTGTACCACTAAAAAAGGCTTGTTTAAATATGGTATCATTATCATCTGGGTAGAGTGGGAGGTATTTAATGTTTTCCTCTACAAGATCTTGGAAGAAATGAGTACCAAAAGATAACTCAGGTTCGTATATGGATTTTCTTCCAGCAACTTCAATTAACATTGCCGTATTGTTAATGTCAGAATAAGCGACCGGTACTCCTAGTTTGATATCGCGACTTCCAAAACGGCCAGGACCCATTAATATGAAACTACGGCGAGGCAATGTTCTATTTAAATCATGGATTGCATTACGAACATTTAGTATATCTTCCTGAGACAATTTAGAATAGACTTGTGGATCAACATATATTACAGTCTTAATGCCAGTAACTTTTCCACTTGAAACATATTTGTTAGCTGTAAAAATGGTACTTTGGAAAGGAATGTTTGTAGGAATAGCAACTGGAGAATTATCGTAATTCCTGCTCTGTGGACGGCATTGAAGTAGATAAAAATGGGTACCATCACTAGCAAATTCAATATCAACAGGATAGCCAAGCTCTTCTTGTAACAAGCCAAGAATGGATTTTACCTGCTTAACGAAAGACGTATTTTTTATTAGTCCATTAAAGGTGATAATAATATTGTCATTTTTAAAATCTGTAGTGAAAGGATTCAAATCCATAATGATATCATCTTTTAATACGGATGCCATCAATTTGAGGTTCGGGATCTGCTCACTATGTTCCTTAATTAGCTCCTTTATTGGCAGTGTAACGAATTGATTCTTATTTAAATCAATTAAGTCTATATACTGAGGTGAATATTTTAAAAGCTCATAAGTGGATTGATTGACACGAAGATTAGGAAGACCTGGGGAGAGTAAGAGTGGATAGTCGTCCCCAACTCGGTCTACAGCCCTTGTACCAAGCCCCATTACCATTCGTAGTAATCCATCTTCCCGCTTAATCCGTGGAGACCAACGTAACTCATTATTGCTAAATGCAACTCCAGCAAAGAGTGGGAAGTAATATGGGCCGACTTTAGTGCCTACTACTTCTTGAATCATAATTCCCATATGTTCATTACAGTCAAGCAAATGATTTTTGATTCTGTACATAATAGAATCAGGGTTAAAAATGGAGGCATAGACTTCTAAAATACCTTGGGTTAATTGCTTTATACGTTCTGCTCTTGTACCGGTATTTGTTATAAAAAGGCTTTTGTATTTTCCTGAAAATGAGGTATCTATCTGGTCTTCTAAAAGACTTGAAGAACGAATAATTAAAGGACAATCATAGCAAGTATCCACTATTTTACCTAGTTCATTCATTATATAAGGTGACAACCTGGAATTTTTTAGCTTCTGGATTATTCCCTGATAACTGGTGCGGATGCTAGTTATATCCAAATATTTATGTTCATTTAATTCGTCAAATCCATTATCGTCAAGTAGGTACTCAAATTCATCGGAAGAGATATACCAGGTTTTTGGTATAGAGATATTAATAAACTCTGGAAATTTATTTTTATGTGATTCAAGAATCTGGTTTGCAAGGAAAAATCCAGAACCTTTTCCACCAATACGACCAATACTTCTTGGAGAACTGATGAAAGTATCAAGGAGTTTAATAAAAGCTTCTACATGAATATGATTATGAATCTTAGCGATTACTTTCGGGTTTCCTGTTATAAAACGTCTTGTCAATTCAACTGTTAACCATCTTTTTGTTGCTTCACTTGACATTTCATTGTTTTTGACTGCTTTTACATAGGCAGATAGAGCACTTATGATTTTTTTTACATCAGAATCTTTTTTATCAACAATTTTAATTAACTCATAGGTTTTTCCTTGATAAACCCATAAATTAATATAATCATAAATCTGAGAATCATCAAGGTATTTAACCTGATGATTAAAAAGAATTTTACTTAAACGGATGACATCAACCGCAGGAAGTGTTTCCAAAGGGAAATTTATTTCATTATATAAATTGTAGCTTTTTAGGTTCATTTCTTTGTAAATATAATCTACCCTACCTGGATTAATTCCAGCCAAAAGAGCAAGCATTTTCTCACAGACATAAAGTAAGATTTTATGATCGGTTTTTTGTAGCAGATCAATGATGGCTTCCCATCGATTTCTGAAATTGTTCATTTGAAAGGAATCTCTTTTATCAATAGTTTCAGATATCCTTCTTGCTATAGTATTCAAAAGTCGTATCTCATGATTAAGGAAAATAATATCATCTTCATTAAAGGTATGTTTTGGATACATAACTTTAATGCATCCACGGTTTTGGTCATTAACGACTATAGCAGAACTTAACTCATCTACAGGCTCAATCATTGTATTTTGGCCTATGATTTGTTTATCAAACTCGATTACTACCATGCAATTAGATGGATCTCGAAACCCCATGGGTATTATGGATGTAATTTTATTAAGGCTTTCGGTTAGAGAATCTTTAGTTAATGTATCTTCAATTAGGTAAAGGCATTCTAATTCTTTTGCCCGTTCTACTAAATCATTTTTTGATATTTTTTTGTATTCGTCCATCTTGCTTACCTACCCTTTCTTAATATAAGGGAAAAATAAAGAAACTGTAACAATTCCTTTGCCAAGTATATTCTTAGAATGATTATTGGCGATAAGGTTATTATGTGGCAAAAATGCGTTTTTATTTATTCAGTCGCAATAGTAAAAGAACCATTGCGACTGAATAGGTATAAGCAATTTACATTAAATTATATCCAACCACGGAGTTTAACTGCCTCTGCAACACGATTTATTGCAATGACATATGCAGCATCACGCATATAAAGATTTTTGTCCTGTGATAGTTTATGTACAGCATGGAATGCACTGGTCATTTTTTGATCCAGTTTTATTAATACTTCTTCTTTTGGCCAGAAATAATTCATATTGCACTGAACTTGCTCAAAGTAACTACAAGTAACTCCACCTGCATTACATAGGAAATCAGGAATAAGATACATGTTTTTCTCTTTAATGATTTCATCACTGTCCGGTGTGGTAGGTCCATTAGCACCTTCACAGATTACTTTTACTTTATCACTTATTTTAGCAAGTGTCTGTGGTGTAATTTGGTTTTCTAGAGCGCATGGAAGAAGAATATCTACATCTTGTGCAATCCATTCATCTCCATCTAATAATTCAAAGCCCAGGTCTAGTGCCTTTTGCTTGTTAATAGAACCAAAAGAGTTTTTAATGGATACCATTTGTTCTACGTCAATACCACTTAGTTTACGGTAAGTATATGATTTTTTATCTTCATTATCCCAGCAGGATATTGCAATGATTTTCCCACCAAGCTTAGAGTAAAGGCGAGCAGCATATTCAGCAACATTTCCAAATCCTTGGATACTTGCAGTTGTAGATGCAATATCTATATTTATTGTTTTAAGTGCTTCTCTTAATGTATAAATAACACCATAACCAGTTGCTTCAGTACGGCCTAAAGAACCGCCCATTCCTACAGGCTTTCCTGTTATTGTACCAGGGTAATGTCCTCCATGAATAGTCTCAAATTCATCCATCATCCATAACATATGTTGACCATTAGTCATAACATCAGGAGCTGGTACGTCACATACTGGACCCATGACTTTGGCAAGTTGTCTCACATAACCCCTACATAGTCTCTCTTGTTCTGCAAGAGACATATTGTGAGGATCACATATGATTCCACCCTTAGCTCCTCCTAAAGGAATATCAACAACAGCACATTTCCAAGTCATCCATAAAGATAACGCGCGTATTGTATCAATGGTTTCTTGAGGATGGAAGCGTATTCCACCTTTTGCTGGACCTCTTGCATCGTTATGCTGGATACGATAACCGTTGAATACTTTTGTTGTACCATCATCCATTTTTACAGGAATAGTAACATGGAATTCTCTACTTGGTTGTCTTAGTAATTCCCTAGTCGCTTGATCAAGATCAATCATATTGGCAACATTATCGAATTGTGTTTGGGCCGTAATATATGGATTGTAAGTTTTATGTTCCATTTTATACCTCACTTTATTATTATTTCAAGTTCAACTACTGCCATGCAGTAAAGCGTTGAAATGTTGGTTTAATTATACTATAAAATGCAATAATGTCAACAAATTAGCTAATTATTTTAGTTAAATTTTAAGAAAAATAAATAGAGAAATAATAGGCATTTTACTTTTGGAAAAAATATCAATAGATTGTATTTCATAGTAAATGATAGGTAGTAAATGATAGGTAGTCTTGGATTAGCAGAACACGGCAGGATTTATAAAAAAATAAAATAATGATACCTATATATAAAAAATGACTAATGAAATGATGGAATAAATAGGTTATACTAGAAACGTATTTACTAAAATATGGAGAGGCGAAGTGTAAAGAAAAACCTCTTTCACCCCGCCCTTTATATAATGCGTACAAAGCACACAGACGGGAGCAAGGTGTGAGAAAGACATTCACCCCGCCCTTTATATAAAGCGTGCATAGCACGCAGACGGGAGCAAGGTGTGAGAAAGACATTCACCCCGCCCTTTATATAATGCATGCATAGCACGCAGACGGGAGCCAATATGAAAAAAATACAAAAAATAAGTTTTGGTGTGGTAGTCATTCTAATTTTAGTAACCACAATGCTGGTCGTATTCACTACAAAAAAGGAGAAAGAAATAGAAACACTCACCCCACCAATAGCAAAGGATGATGACATGGAAAGTATAAACACAAATGCTAAAATTATTAAAGAAGGTGGCGTACAGGTATTTTTAACCTCTACGGAACACGCACAAAGTGGTGAATGGTATAAAAAAACATTTAATTTAAGTAATACTTTAACCCAATCTGAAAATCTTAATATCACGGAAGAAGATGATACGAAGATTACGGATATACATATTGATACTTCTAAAACCTCTGATCCTTTCTATGGAATAGGTACATCTTTAGAGGAGTCTACAGTTTATAATTTGCTACAGCTAAAAGAAGAAGAAAGAAAGAATTTCATCTATAAGCTGGTAGATCCAATCGATGGGGCAGGTATGACTTTGTTTCGTCTAACCATTGGTACCTCTGATTTTACAGGTCAGAACTTCTACACTTATTATGATGGAAGAAATTTAGATGGGGAACCTAATTGGTATCCTAAGGAGGGCGAAGAAGGTTTCACCATTCAAAAGGATATAGACACAGGAATTGTAGGGATTGCACTTATGGTAATGGAGGCAGCCAAATATTATAATGTGGAGGATGAGATACGATTCTTTAGTTCTCCCTGGACACCTCCAGGTTGGATGAAGCTAGATACCCCTACTAGTCAAGGTTTTACAAATAATGAGCTTCTAATAAAAGGCGGTAGATTAAATAGTGAATATATAGATGATCTGGCTATGTATTACACCAGATATGTGGAAGAATATACGAAGCTTGGGATACCAATTTCAGCACTTACCTTGCAAAATGAGCCGTTACTTGAAATTAATTATCCTAGTTGCCATATGACTGCTATTCAAAGTGCACAGCTTACAATTGCTCTAAAAAAAGCGCTTAATAGTAGCGAAATATTAAAAGAATATAATGCAAATATCCCTAGGTTATGGACTTTCGATCATAACCCATCAGATCTCATGTCATTTATGGGTGAATTCTTTAGTGTAGATGGTGCACTTGAAGCGATTGATGGCGTTGCAGTTCATGATTACAGCGGTGCTTTATCAGAAATGGAATTTTTAAAAGAATTATACTTTGGTGGTACGGATAAAACAGTACACCTAACAGAGCGTTCTGTATGGGGTACAGAAGGTGCTAATCGTATTATCGACTATTACAGAAATGGCGCCATTAGCTATAACTCTTGGGTTACTATGTTAGACAGTAATATTAGTCCTCACCAATGGGTGGGAACCCCTTCTGTCACAATGTTTGTTCGTGAAGCAGGAAGTGATACTAATTACTGGGCTTGTCCTGAATTCTATATTGCTGGGAATTTTGGACGTTTTATTCGTCCAGGATATGTTCGTGTAGCATCGGATCCTGGTTCACCAGATACAGTAACCAATGTCGTTTATGCTAACAAAGAAGATGGAACCATCGCTGCAGTAGTAGTAAATCAAACAAGCAAAAGCCAGAACTTTAAATTTGTTTTTAATGACAAGCAATTTATTGGGACCATACCAGCAGGTAATGTAGCAACTTATATATGGAACGAAAATGTAGAGCTTATTGGTACCCCTGTTATTAATGGTGGAAAAGAAGAAGAAAAAGAAGTAGATACTTCTGGACGTATAGCAGATACTACAAAACAGATTAAAGTTGAGGATGAAGCCGTTACATTAAGGGAATCCGATGCCTTTGAATACGTAGGTTCTCTTGAAACGAATACAGCAAAAGGAAACTATTTAGATTATTTAATTGACGTAAAAGAAGATGGAATCTATCAGATAACCTATTCAGTAAAGTGTGATAGCGATGGTGCAGGTGTTGCCTTTGCCCTAAGTACACAGTGGGGATTAAAAGAAAATCCTGCCGAAGTTGGCGACAATAAAGAGAATATTAGTATTCCGTCTCTATATGGGGCACAAAAGATCCGCCATGCTGTAACGTTAGAAAAAGGTTTACAAACCCTTCGCTTTAAAGCATTAAGAAGTGGTTATACCATTTCAAATATTACGATCCAACAAGCAGGGGTAACTACTATTGCAGGAGAACATAGTAAAATAAGTGCAATAGATTTTTATGATAGTCAAAATTCACATGCCATTGAGAACGATGCTAACATAGGATATACTTCTAATGGTTCTGCTCTGGATTACTTAATTTCGGTAGAAAAAGAAGGAATTTATAGCCTCCAGTTAAATTATTCTTCACCCCAAGCAAGCTTAAGTGTAGGGATTATGGCTGTTAAAACAGATGAAACTGTAAGTGAACTTGCTGTAATTACACTTCCTTCTACAGGAGATTGGAGTGCCTATAATCTTTCGGAAAAGGTTTCTATTGATTTAGAATCTGGGGAATATACGCTAAGGCTCGTAGTACAGGGAGATGGCATTAACTTAAGAGAATTAATACTAAGGAAATATTAAAAAGTGGAGGATATGAGAGTAAGAACTTTCATGTCCTTTTTTTATTGAATAAACACAGAGGTTCAATTTGCTTAATAAAAATGATATGGTAAAAGAGATACCAATATGCTATAATATGGAAAATGATGTAAATATCGATTATATAAGGAGACTGATTATCATGAATAGCAATTTACTTATATTTGTAAATACTTACCTCCAATTACTTCTATGTAACTTTATGATATATGTTGTTTTGATTCATAGTTATAAGTTAAAAACGATGAAAACGAAATCCTATCTATTGGCATTCTTATATGCTAACTATCCTGCAATAATAGAAACTTCATTAATCATATATCTTGGAGGATTACTTACTTATACAAAGCCTGTTTATTTTATGATACAGTTAAATCAAGGCATTGAATTAATATTGGCAATGGTCTTTATTATGCAAGTGATTGATAAAGTATGGTATAAAATTTATTGGTGGTATATTGTTTCGTTTTTTGTTCTTTCTATACCTAATAGATTATATGTTCATACCTATTTTACATATGGTACAAAACTAGGGTTTATCACTAATTTGGTTAATTTACAAGCATTGATCTATTACTTATTATACCTTATCTTGATTTTATCATTAGGATTGCTTCTAATATATATTAGCAGAAGAATATCTATAAGCAATAAATTTAACAGTCTATCAAAATGGAATTGGTACATTCTATATTTTATATGTAGTATTTTAGTTTGGAGCAACAATAGAGTTTTTACATTAAAGGCAGTAACACGTTATAATGAGTTTGCAGGTTATATAATAGTAACTATCATTATTCTATCAATAGCAACGAATCAAGGGAATAAAAAACTTCTGCTCATTGAGAATTCTCTTCTAAATCAACAAAAGGAATTGCAATATGCAAAATTCATAGACATCCAACAGCTAGATATGACATCACACAAATTATATCATGATATGGGAAATCACATAAACACCATACAGGTACTCTTAGAAAATGGAGAAGAGAATGAAGCAGCAGATTATATTCAGGGGATAATGGAGCTATATGAAGGTATTAAAAGAGACATTTATTGTAGTAACAAGATGATTAATACTGTTTTAAATCAAAAAAGAAAACTTTGCGATGCAAATGGTATTTCCTTTCAAACAGAACTTAATATACCAGAACAATTACCATTTCAAGACATTGACTTAATGAGTATTTATTCAGAGTTAATAGATGTTGCCATAAAAGGCTGTATGGTTAGTCTGAAAGAAGACAATTTCATCTATGTACAATCAGGTATTGATAAGGATTCTTTAAAACTACAGGTGTTATGTAATAGATTTGATGAAAGTTTGCTGAACATAGATGGAAAAGGCCACCGAGAAATACTAAATACAGAAAAAATATATTATATCCAGTTAACTATTATTAATGAAATAGTAGAACGACTTGGTGGGAAAAAGGAAATTATGAAAAATGATAATGGGTATACAATAACGATTTGTCTGCCTATGGAGTAAAAACTTTAATAGAAAGGAATACTGGTGCATAATTTATGACAAAGGATATATGGCTTCCGTTTTTAAACGTATATTTTCAGTTTGTATTTTCTAACGTTATGATAATTTATGTTATATGTAATAGTTTCCCATTGAAAATAAACAAAAAAAGGGCATATATCATTGCATTTATTTATGCACAATATATGCCGGTAACAGATGCATTATCTTTAGTGCTTATTGGGGGAAGAATATTACCTTATACCGATTTTGTGTATATACTATTAAAGATTAATATTTTCTTTGAAGCATTAGTTTTTCTGTTATTTTTTATACGATATGTTGATAAAGTCTGGTATCGAGCTTATTGGTGGTACATATCTTTGGTAATGGGATATTCAATTCCTTATGTACTTTACTCATATTATTTTACTAAGGCCCATCCAATTCATGGTACAATGGTTCAACCTATTAACAGCAGTACATTGCCCCTTTATATATTGTTATTGATTATAAATATTGTTTGGGGACTTCCATTTTTACTAATAGGTAGGAGGTTTAGTAGAATTAAGAAAATTGATCAGATTTCAAAATGGAATTGGTATATATTCTATGCATGCTTTGTACTTTTACTCTTCTTTAGTGAAAAGAATTATTTTCTGAATGATACAATATTAAAGGGAATTTCAAATTATAAAAACATGGCAATATTTACATTCGGAGCAATCATTTTATTATTTATAACAATTAATCAAACAGAAAAGAGAATATTAAGAATCGAAAATTCTCTCTTAATGCAGCATAAGGAGCTTCAATATGCTAATTATCTTACAATGCAGGAACAAGAACAACAGATTCAAATATTGTACCAGGAGATTGGACAGCATATAAAGTCTATACAGGAGTTGTTAAATAAGAAGGAGAATGTAAAGGCTGAGAATTATACAAAGGAGTTGAGGCTACAGTATCAAAGTATTAGACAGGAGTACTATTGTAATAACAAGATTATTAATGCAGTGCTTTCCTCTAAAGCTAAGAAATGTAGTATAGCGGGAATTGTCCTTCAAGTTGAATTAAGATTGCCGGATCACCTCTTAATTCGTGATATTGATTTAATGTCATTATTTTCAAATCTACTAGATAATGCTATAGAGGGTTGCTTAAGAATTCCTATAAAAGAAAAATACATAAACCTAAAAACTTCAATAATTGGAGAGTATATAACGGTAAAGATAATTAATAGTAAATCAAAAGAAAACATAAC
>JAEWHU010000329.1 GCA_023387635.1 Bacillota bacterium | reverse complement strand
ATATAATAATATATTGTTTCGGCAGCAATTAATTTTCCTTTCTGTCCAGCTATCATATGCCCTATTACAACTAATAATATAAGAAAAGCTCTTATATTATCAAACAAATAATCTCTTTCTTTATTATATTTTATATTTTCGTTCATGTTCACTCCCATCTGCGTGGTTCTCACGCGTACAAATGAAGGGTTTCCTTCTAATAATTACGCTTATTCTTTATCTGATAACATATATTATTAATTATCGACAAAGGAAGATAAACTATTCGAATTGGCTACTATGATTGTAAAAAAGTTTACTTTAATTTGCTTTTTACTCTTTTTAAACGAAAAAACGCCATCAAATATTTGACGGCGTCTTTTTCTATTTAACTCTATATACTAACTTGGTGATAAAGTCCATACTATTTTTGTATAATTTAATGACAATATCTCTTGAGAATAAATAGCTTAAGATAAATGAAACTATTATGGAATAGATTAAATAATAAGGTGTTCTATCCCATGGTAAATCTATATTTCTTATATTTGATACCGCAACTAAATGAAGCACATATACAGTTAAAGAATTCTGCCCTATTTTTGAATACCAAGTAGAGGTACTACTAAAAAGATTGATAAGGCAAATTATTATAATGATTGCACTTATGTAAATAAAAATCCTGCCAAAGGCACTTGTTAATGAACTCTGTGCTATTTTGCTATAAGGTTTTCTCATGTAGAGAACTTCTACATTCATGAGATCATATTTAGAAAGAAAATAAGATACTAATCCATAAAGAGCCAATACTAACATTGATATCCATTTCGGAATCTTCCTGATTCTATCAATATGTTCCTTCTTACAAAAATAACCTAGTAGAAAAAATGGTAAATAATTTATTACTCTAGATAAAGACATTTTTTCTGTAAATTCATCACTAAATCCTGACAATACTCCGAATATAAAAGATAAAGGGAGAATGTATCTAATACGTACTATATCTTTTAATAATATTTTCCATATAAAAACAGCTAGTAAGAACCACATTCCCCATACAGGATTAAAAAGTCTAAAACTACTATTGGAATTGTATAATGAAACTTTACTTAAAGCTACAAATAAAATGTTAAGTATCAAGTAAGGAATTAGAAATGTTTTCATTGCATTTTCCCTACTTTTATCAAGTTTTTTTGAAAAGTAACCAGTTATAAATACAAACGCAGGCATATGGAATAAATATATAAAATAATATACCACCTCTGCTACCATGATATCTTTTTTTTGCTCTGCTATCATATGTCCTATTACTACTAATAATATTAAAAATGCTCTAATATTATCAAATAAATAATCTCTTTCTGTATTTATATTTGTATTCGCATTCATAAAATATCTCCTTACTGCACAATTGTATTTTTCTTTAATATTAGAGCTAAAAAATATAATATACCTATAGTCCAAATATATAACATAATTTTCCAGCACAAAAACTCATGTACTCTTTTATTTTATCAGTTTTGCGCTAAATTTGCAAATAAAAAAAGTGTAGCTATTTCTAGCTACACTTTTTTTATACTTAGAAAACAGGAACTACAGCTCCTTGCCATTTTTCTTCTATAAATTTTTTTGTTTCTTCTGATGTAACAGCTTTAATTAAAGCTTTTGTTTTATCTGTCTCTTCATTTCCTTCATTTACAACGATAGCATTTGGATATGTAGTTGCTGCTTCTGAAGTCGCATCTTCAACTAACAAACCATCTTTACTTGCAGATAACCCAGCTGCTAAAGCATAATTTCCATTTATTACTGCTAAATCAACATCTTGTAATGATTTTGCTGTTTGTGCTGCTTCAACTTCAATTATTTTAAGATTTTTTGGGTTACTTGCAATGTTTTTAATTGTAGCATCAAGTCCAATATTTTCTTCTAATGTAATAAGGCCAGCTTTTTCAAGAAGTAATAATGCTCTTGCTTCATTTGTCGCATCATTAGGTACTGCAATTTGTGCTCCATCTTTTACATTCTCTAAAGAATCAGTTTTTCCTGCATATATTCCTAAAGGTTCAAAATGAGTATTAACTACAGCTTTTAATTTGGTATTATTTTTCTCATTGTATTCTACTAAATAAGGAATATGTTGAAAAAAGTTAGCATCTAAACTACCATCACTTGTTGCAACGTTTGGTTGAATATAATCTGTATATTCAACAACTTTAATAGAAAAACCATCTGCTTCTAATGATTTTTTAACAGCTTCTGAGTTTAATATTGTGGCATGTGGTTCAATGGATGCTCCTACTACTATTTCTTCTAATACAGGACCCGTTACCTCTGGAGTAGGTTCTGCAGCCGGATTATTATCTTTTGTTCCACAAGCAGTTAATAAGGTAACCCCCAAAACAAATGCTGCACTAATACTAGTAAATCTTTTCATTTTTTTCATATTAATTATCTCCTTTTCCTCTTTTATCTATCATCTTAGATGTTAGTTCACCAACACTCTGAATGATTTGAACTATTAAAACTATTATAACAATTGTTATTAACATAATATCTATTTCCGTTCGGTGATACCCATATCGAATTGCAATATCACCTAAACCTCCACCACCTATAGTTCCTGCCATTGCAGTGTATCCAACTAATGTAATAGTAGCAAGAGATGCACCTAACACTAAAGATGGTAATGATTCTGGAATCATTACTTTAAATATTATTTCTAAATCATTTGCTCCCATGGCTCTAGCAGCTTCAATAACACCTGCATCTATCTCTTTTAAGGAGTTTTCAACCAATCTTGCTACAAATGGAATTGCAGCGATAATCAATGGAACCGTTGCAGCTTTAGGTCCAAGAGTTGTATCATAAATTGCTCTAGTTAGCGGCATTACAGCTACTAATAAGATGATAAATGGTATGGAACGTCCTATATTAATAATAGCATCTAGAATTTTGCTTATGGCTGCTATGGGACGAATTCCACCTTTTCTTGTAACTTCTGCTAATATTCCCATAGGTAAACCAATGGCATAAGCTATTAATGTGGACTTGAATGTCATATATAAGGTATCTAGGGCTCCTGTAAACAGCATTTCCCCGTTTTCTTGAAATAAAGCATTAAAATAATCTAGTAACTCTCTCATTCACAAACACCCCCAACTAATCTTCTTATAACTTCTGAAGTCTGATTCTCAAAAACTTCTTCTGTCTTTCCTGTTGCAATAATCTCGGATTTATCAATTACTACTACTTTATTACATATTTTTTGAACTACGTTCATTTCATGAGTAATGACAATAATAGTAACTTTTCTTTCCTTATTTATTTTTTTAAGAAGATTTAATATGGACTCTGTTGTTACACTATCAAGTGCTGAGGTAGCCTCATCGCATAATAGAATGGATGGTCTTGTAGCTAACGCACGAGCAATGGCAACTCTTTGCCTTTGACCACCACTTAATCTAGAAGGATAATAATGTTCTTTATCCTTTAAATCAACTAATTCTAATAATTCATCTACTCGTTTTTTGATTTCCTCTTTTTTTACTTTTCTTTTCTTTAAATAACTTAACTCATTAAACTCTCTTTGTGACATTCCTTCTACTTTAAAATCTTTTAATTTTGTAATTTCTAAGCCAAATGCAATATTTTTTCTAACATTTCGTTGCATTAAAAGATTGAAGTTTTGAAATATCATTCCAATATCTTTACGAAGTTTCAATAATTCTCTTCCACTTTTCTTAGTAATATCAATATCATTAATATAAATACTACCACTTGTAGGTTTCTCTAAAAGATTGATACAACGTATTAGTGTGCTCTTTCCAGCACCGCTCATACCAATAATACCAAATATATCTCCATCATCTATTTCCATGTTAATATTATTTAGTACGGTTAATTTCTTTTTTTTAACTTGAAATTCCTTCGTTAGATTGCTAATCCGAATCATATCATCACCTTTTCCATATTGTAATCTGAATCTTTTTTCGTTATTTCTATTTCATAGTATATCGATATGATTTGTATGTTTTATTTATACTACTATAACTATATTTTGTCAATACCGATTTTAATTTTTATTATATCTTCTGGACATTATTAAAAGCAGATATATCAATCTGCTCTATTATTGTAAAACTACATGATTATCGTATCAATATAACAAGTAGAATTATATCATATCTTTTGTAAACTTCAAGTTCTAACAATAAATTCTGAATAATTATAAACGATATTAGTACAAATCAGTATAAAATCCCATATATTGTATCTTTTTTTTGCATAAAAATGGAGCTGTAGCTAATTAACATCACGTTACCTTAGCCACAGCCCCACCTTTATTTATTAATAACTCATTATAATGATACTATTAACTAATTATTTATTATTAATTTTCTCAATCACTTCTTTTTGTTTTTCTTCTGTTAAGTTCCATATAAACTGATATGCTAAGAAAGCTAAGAACATACCTAGACCGCATAATCCCAATGTTAAGAATTTAATACCAATAAGTGTACTAGAAGTTTGTACTGCTAACTTTGCATTATATCCAACGATACCAAGTCCAGCACCTGCAAATAATCCTGCTAATGCTTGTCCTAATTTACGCATAAAACTGTAACTTCCATAAATTACACCTTCTTGTCTATGACCACTTAAATATTCATTATAATCAATACAATCAGAAACCATTCCCCATACTATTGTATTAGGGATAGATTGGAATACACCAGCGATTAGAGTACCAACAATATATATAATAATATTATCTGGCATTAAAAATACCACTCCATACACTATTGCAGATAGTAAACTAGCGATAGCTGCAACTTTTTTAGTTGAAAATTTACGTACTAATTTAGAAACAAATGGAGCGATTAAAAGTTGTGGAACCATACTAATAATCATTGATATACCCATTAAGCTAACTGCATTTAAGTTTTCTCTAAAATAGTACAATACCATTGCTTGATTTGTCATCATACCAAACATTAAAGATATAGATGCAAGGCATACAGCAATAAAAGGTCTATTCTTAGCAATTAATTTTAAGTAGTCAGTAATTTTAGCTTTTTCTTTGTTTGTAGTAGTTACAACTGGAGCTTTAATATTCTCTTCCACTGTTTTATAAGTAATAAAAT
Source organism: Bacillota bacterium (assembly GCA_023387635.1). Classification (GTDB taxonomy): domain Bacteria; phylum Bacillota; class Clostridia; order Lachnospirales; family Lachnospiraceae; genus Anaerocolumna. The sequence goes on along the minus strand of JAEWHU010000329.1, from coordinate 4,875 downwards.
AAGATATAAGACCAATTGTTCCAAGTACTACCATAGATACTAAATATGCTTTTCCTAAATCATCAGCAAAAAATGTTAATATAAATGGTACAATCATTCTAGGTAAGAGGTTACCAGCAGTACCACCAAGACCTCTAGCTACAGAAAGAGACGCTCTTTCACTTGCATCTTGAGTCATAACAGAAGCTAATGAACCATATGGAATGTTAACAAAAGTATAACACATCCCCCATAGAATATAAGTTACATAAGCCCATACAAGTTTTTGACCTGCTGATAACCCACTTGGTGAAATAAACATTAGAATCGCTGATGCTATTACCAGCCATCCACCCCATAACAAGAATGGTCTAAATTTGTCAATATGCTTATCAGCATGTTTACTCATACGTTTCGCAAATATCTTATCTACAAGTACACCCATCATTACGTCTGTAATTGAATCCCATACCCTTGCTACCATAAATAATATACCTGCTGCTGCCGCTGAAATACCAGCAACATCTGTGTAAAATGCTAACAAGAATCCTGAGGACATTGCGAATGTGGTACAGTTTGCAACATCACCTAGAAAATATCCGATTTTATTTTTAGTCTTTAACTGTTTCATACTATTTTCCTTTTCTAATACTTATTTTTATAGTATCTATCCTCTTTTATAATTTAGAGGTAGTTTTTCCCATCTTTTCTTTAAGAAATGAGCTGCTGCCTTTGGTTGACGGTCTCTAGTAAAGATACCCTTTTTATTACCATCCGTACGTAAGATTCCTTCTGTTGTTTGGAAGTCAGCAAAATTCCATACTTGCTCACCTACAACAAAATCAAAGGAATCAAATACTTCATGCTGCATATCCAAATATTCACATTGATATTCTTCACTCCATTGTACGGATGGTAATTTGTGTATTCCCGCTACCGTATCTGCACCGTACTCTGTGAAGATGAAAGGTTTGTCTAGGTTTAACTCTTTCCAAGATTCCATTTCTTTTATAAAGTTTTCTTTTGCTTCTCGAAGTTCATATCCACCACTTAGATACCATCCATAGTATCTATTTAATGCAATGATATCTGCGAATTGATAACACTTACATGTATTAGGTAATGACATTAATATTAATGAGAATGTTCTTGGTCTCTTTTGAATATCTAAACTTCTTGCATATTCAAAGATTTCTTTAAAGTATGGTACTGCTGCATCATTTACTGTTTCTGGCTCATTTAGTAAGGACCAAATACATACACATGCGTGATTATGATCTCTTGTAATTAATTCTTCTAATGCATTCTTATGAACTTCTTTTGTAGTAGTGTGTACTTCTTCACGTTCAAAGAAACTTTTTGTCTTTGCTCCAGTACCAGCATCTAAAAAGTTCATAGTGCTTATCATGAATCCAACTGCTGCTACTTCATCAATTACTACAAATCCTTCTCTATCTGCCATTTGTAAGATTTCTTCACAATATGGATAATGAGATGTCCTAAATGAATTGGCACCTATCCATTTCATCAATTCAAAATCTCTCTTTACAATTGCAAGGTCAAAACCACGACCTCTTATATCAGCATCCTCATGTTTACCGAATCCTTTTAAATATACAGGCTTATTATTGATTAATAAACTTGTACCTTTTACCTCTACGGTACGAATACCAATATGGTCATAATATTCATCAATAATAGTATCTCCATCTTTAATATATATTTTAAAAGTATAAAGATAAGCATCTAATACATTCCATAAGCGACAATTTTCTATAGTAATGGTTCCTTTTTTACCGTTAGAAACTGCTACTAATTGTTTATCTTCATCATAAACCCTAACCTCTACATCATGTTCCCCTGTTGTTACAACATCATATTCTGTTATAGAATTTTTGCCGTCCAATTTGTGATTCACAGTAAAGTTAGTTATTGATTCCTTTGGTGTAATAACAAGACGAACAGGACGCTGTAAACCTGAATAATTGTAGAAATCAAAATAAGGCTTAGACATCTTTGTTCCATCAGATAATGTTTTTGTCTCACCCGCTGGAAGTGTTGTTAGGCTTAGTTCATTATTTAATAAAACTACTACCTGATTAACATCGTTCCATTTTACAACATCATTAATCCTTACATTAAATGGTAAAAATCCACCTTCATGGAATGCCATCTTAACGCCATTAACAAATACGGTTGCTCTATGTGTAGCTGAATCAAATCTTATGTCAACATTACTTTCTTTCCATTCTCCTGGCACAAAAACTTCTGTTTCATACCAAAAGTCACCTGTATATTCTCTTGATTCTTTATCTGTAAAAAAATCATTAAAACTAGAAGGTACTGGCATGGTGATTGTATCATTTAGACCTTTTTCCCATCCCTTAACTAGACCTTCTTGATTTGGGTCAAATTTAAATTTCCAAAATCCTGTCATATCTAAAATTCTTCTTGATTTTGTATTTCTTGGGTACATCATACTACCTAACATGTAGTGACCTCCTGCGATTTATTTTATGTTTATAATTTAACATAGTATTAAAAAATCCGTGAGTAGAATATTCATGATTTTTAGTATAATTTTCAGTTATTACATATAATAAGTGTAAATTATACAATAATAAAATAAAGGAATTAAGAAAGTATATTCTATGATTGATAAAAATCTAATAATATTTATTAAAAATATTTTGCAAAGTACAATTGGAGTGGATGTCAATTATTTAACTCCACCATATAACAATATTACAAAAGTAGATCATTTTCTTAGGAAAAATTTATGGCCTAATACTGATTACTATTCCATTTTGATATCTAATTTCACAAACCTTGATGACAATGCTATTTTTAGTTTTGTTGATAGTTTTAGTACTCATTTTGGTATACTAAAAATTCCCAATAGCAATCCTGATTATTTGTGCATTGGCCCTTATTTATTAGAAGATAAAAATGAGGAATTTTATCAATATATATTAAAAACCAATGGTTTAACCAATGAGATGTATATACCTATTAAGGACTATTATTCTGAACTTCCTACGGTTAGTTCTAGTATTGTGGTTTCTATATACAATGCAATTGGCTCCTTTATATTTGATAGTAAAAGTGATTTTAAAATAATCTACAAGGAAGAAACATGGAAAAATCAAGACATAGCAATAGATTATACCCCTAATCCTGAAATTTCATATGCAATGAATCTACTAGAAGAAAGGTATAATAATGAAAATCTATTAATGAAAGCCATATCCAGAGGTGATAGGAGTTCTGGTCTGGATAATCTTTCTAAGTTAATTAATATGAAATTAATTCCAAGAAGTAAAGATCCTATTCGTAATAGGAAAAATCAGGCAATTATATTAAATACATTATGTAGGAAAGCTGCTGAACAAAGTTCAATCCATCCAGTATATTTAGATGAAATCTCAACTAAATTCGCTATTGAAATAGAGAAATTATCTTCTATAAATTCAATTGATGACTTAGTGTATGAAATGATTAAAAAATATTGTCTACTTGTTCAAAACCATTCATTAAAAGATTATTCCACCTTAATACAAAATACACTAAACTATATTAATCTTAATATGAGTAAGCCTATCTCGTTAAAATCCATAGCGACACAGTTTAGTGTTAATCCAAATTATCTCTCTACCCTTTTTAAAAAAGAAGTAAAGATGACTTTAACAGAATATATAAACAAGCAACGAGTTAGTATAGCAGTTAAAATGCTTAATACAAAAGACATGCAGATTCAAGACATAGCATGGTATGTAGGTATTAATGACGTGAATTACTTCACTAAGTTATTTAAGAAGATAATAGGTTATACCCCGACTGAATATAAAAAGCAAATATGGACTGAGGACACCAATCATGATTTGTAATTTTAAAAGGAAAGGCAAGCCGAATGAATATTATGCAAACATATTCATTCAATACTTAAATTAAGACTTTTGACACTCGAATCCTATTATTTATAATAAAATAAAAAGGTGCTATTGCAAACGGATATTCCTCGTTATATGCAATGACACCTTTTATAGTTATTAACATTTCAAAACACTAATCAACTCTATAGTATACAATTCTATAATGAAGCTAATGTTTTATAAGTTTCATATCTTTCTCTTGCATTTTCTTCTGTTTTTGTAAATAGTTCTTCCGCTTCACCAGGGTACATTCGTGCAAGTGAACTATATCTTACCTGATTCATAATGAATTCTCTGAAATCACCAGTAGGCTCTTTAGAATCTAATATAAATGGATTTTTACCTTCTTGCTTTAAATTCGGATTATAACGATATAAATGCCAATAACCACATGCAACAGCATTTTTAATTGTATGCATACTTCTTCCCATACCTTCACGTATACCATGACTTATACATGGAGTATATGCAATAACAATGGATGGTCCATTATAACTTTCAGCTTCACGTAGCGCCTTAATTAATTGATTATTATCTGCATTAATACCAACTTGAGCAACATAAACATTACCATAAGTCATCATCATACGTCCTAAATCTTTTTTACCTGAACGTTTTCCAGCTGATGCAAATTTGGCTATTGCCGCTGTTGGTGTTGATTTCGATGCTTGACCGCCCGTATTAGAATAGATTTCTGTATCAAATACTAGCACATTAATATCTTCACCAGATGCCATAACATGATCAAGACCACCATATCCAATATCGTAAGCCCAACCATCACCACCAATTACCCATTGAGAACGTTTCACTAAATATTCACTTCGCTCATTTACCTCATCAAGCAATTTAACTATTTGGTTATCGCTGGATCTTAGAGTTTTTAATACTTCTTCTACTTTTTGACTAGTTTTTTGGGATGCCTCACTGTCATCTTTATAATGAATCCAATCATTAAATATTT
>JAEWHU010000237.1 GCA_023387635.1 Bacillota bacterium | reverse complement strand
ATTCTGTTCCTATTAATAAAGAGGCGATAGAATTAAGTATGAATAAGAAATCTGCATATGATTATACAGATTTAACATTTATATGTAATACCATAGATGAATATATCTTTGCAGTTGATAGTAAGGGAGATGTGCGTTGGTATTATGATAATGGTGGGATATTAGGAGTAAAAGTTTTGTTAAGTGGACATCTAATCATTCCAACAAGTTATACATTTAAGACTCTGTATAAATCTGGAGTTATGGAAATTGACTTATTAGGTAAAGTATACTATGAATATTCGATTCCAGGTGGAATACACCATGATATATTAGAATTATCAAATGGCAATCTTCTAATTGCTTCTGACCGTTCATCTTTTGAAACAGTGGAAGATTATGTTATAGAGATTAATAAAGAAACTGGTGAAGTTGTATGGGAACTTGATATGAATAATGTAATTGATCCAAAAGAAGGTGGTTCAATTAACCAAACTAAGGAAGTTTGGCTTCATAATAATGGTCTATGGTTTGATGAAAAAACCGATACATTATGGATATCAGCGCGTCATTTAGATGTAATTATAGCAGTTGATAAATCTAATAAAAAATTAAAATGGATTCATGGTAACAAAGAGAAATGGTGTGATGAATACAGTAAGTACTTTTTTACACCTATAGGCGATGATTTTGAATGGCAATATGGTAAAAAACTAGTTGGTGAATATTACTCAGAATGGATAAGCAGTATAATTAGTTTAAATGAAGACCCAATGAAACTAAACCATTTAACTTATAGTTCTTATCGAAATTTTCTATATGAAGATATTGATAACTATGATATAAAAGCACAAGGAAAATATCTTGGTAGTTTAGGAATAACTAAGACAGTTGATATTAAATTAGAGATAGCAGATGCAATGAATGCAAAGAACTGTAATATTATTTTAGATCCTACCAAATTAACTCTTTCAACATACTATGAAATACCTTTAGGTGAGAGTTTAAAAGACAGTTACTTTGTACTTCGTAAGGAAGATGGAACTATTATGGCTTATCATACAGAACAAACTCAAGATGAAAATAAAAATACAGTAGAAGTAAATGGATGGATTTCGACCACTGGTCTAGAAGGCGCACCGTATGATGTTTATGTAGTATTAGGTGGTATTGTATATAATACAGGATATAAGTTTGATGTAAAAAATAATTAACCAGATGTAATACGACGTTGTTTAATTTATATAATCTTTAGACATAATGGATGGGTATCAGGAAGTCGGATAAAACCCATCCATTTCCATATTTAATAGTTAATATTTAGGCGTTGCTATATGTAATATTTATTTACGGGCTAATTAAGGAACGGACTTTACACAATCCTATAATATCTGCAATTGCCCAACCAATTGGAATTGCCCACCAAATCCCCAATATACCTATACTTGGCACAGATGAAAGCATATATGCTAAAGCTACTCGAATACCAAGGCTTATGGTTGTGAGAATAATTGTGAAACCAGGCTTACCCATTCCACGGAATAAACCATAGAACATAAATAAATATCCAATTAAACAATAAAAAATTCCAACAATGAAAAGATATTGTATTCCTATATGTAATATATCTGTTTCACTTGAATCAATAAAAATATACAAAAGTGGTTTAGCAAATAGGAGAACTAGAATAGTTATTAATACACAATATATTGTAACAATTTTTACTGCAGAGTGTATACCTTTACTAATACGTTTTTGCTTATTAGCTCCTTTATTTTGAGCAATAAAGGTAGAAAAAGCATTACCAAAATCCTGTACAGGCATATACGCAAAACTGTCAATTTTAGCTGCAGCAGCAAAAGCTGCCATCGCTGTTACACCAAAACTATTTACTAACCCCTGTATCATAAGTATTCCAAAATTCATAATGGATTGTTGAATACTAGAAAGTATGGAGTAATTTGCAATCATTTTTACCAATTTATTATCAAAACGTAGGTGTCTTCGCTGTAGACGGATGATTGGTACCTTTACAATACAGTAGATAGCTATTCCTACAGCGGAAAATCCTTGGGCAATTATAGTTGCATATGCAGCACCACTAACACCCATATTAAGAGGTACTACAAAAATGATATCAAGTACTATATTAATACAGGCAGATATTATAAGAAATATCAGTGGTACCAATGAATTACCCAAGCTACGCATTACTGCAGCAAAATAATTATAAATTGAGGTAAAAATAATTCCATAAAAAATAATCTTCAAATATACTTTTGTATCAATTAATACTTCTTTAGGAATCTGTATAAAGGATAGAATCTCATCTATAAAGCCTAATGCACAGACATTGATGATTACAGTAACCAATCCAATAAAACAAAAAGAGGTAAAAAAACTACTTTTTAATGTTTCCATCTCCCCAGCGCCAAATAACATAGAGAACACCGCACCACTTCCCATACATAAACCTAATATAATAGAAGTTAAAAAAACCATCACCGTGAAAGAACTACCTACAGCAGCAAGCGCATCTGGACCAATAAATCGTCCAACTATAATAGTATCAGCAACATTATATAATTGCTGAAATAAGTTTCCTATAATCATAGGTATAGCAAAACGTATTAATACCTTAGTTTCATTTCCACATGTTAAATCTTCAATCAGCTTCATTTTCAACCCTTTCTTGACCAGTGATGATAGTTACATAACGTAATTTCAAACTTTATTTATGTAACACACCTAGAGTATCATCATTACTAATAGATGTCAATATAAACCAAGTAAAAATTAGGAATCATTGCATTTTTTTGTATGAAATGCTATGATAAACAAAATATCATAGAAAAGAGGGGGATGGCTTTTGTATTTAAAAGGTTTGGATGAAGTTGATAGAACAATTATAAAGTTACTAACGGGGAATGCTAGAATGAGTTATGTTGATATAGGTGAGATAGTTGGCTTATCTCGTGTTGCCGTTAAGACAAGAATAAGTGCATTAGAGAATGCGGGTATTATTGAAGAATACACTACTATAATCAATCCACAAAAAATTAGTAGTGCTGTATCCTCTTATTATGAGATTGAAATAGAACCAAAAAGCTATCAAAATGTTGTAAATATATTAAGTAATAATGATACAGTAACCCAAATCTATCAGGTATCTGGAAAAAACAAATTACATGTACATGCAGTTTCTGAAGATAGCGATGGAATGGAATTATTTTTAAATGATGTAATGTATAAATTGCCAGGAATTTTATCTCTAGACTGCAATATTATTATATCTAGAATAAAAGATATTAAAGGATTAAGATTATAAAGAGGAATAGGGACATTTGGAGAAATCATTGAATTGTGATACAATAAGACGGAGGTGATCCAATGAATGATAAAATAGAGCAGTTAAGCAAAATTATAAGAGATAGCAATAATATTGTATTCTTCGGGGGTGCAGGTGTATCGACCAGTAGCCAAATACCAGATTTTAGAAGCTCCAATGGATTATATAGTAAGAAGTTAAATCGTCATTTTACTCCGGAACAAGCAGTATCACATACATTTTTTATTCGCTATCCAGAGGAATTCTTTGATTTTTATAAGAAAAATCTTGTATATCCTAATGCAAAACCAAATGATTGTCATATTGCATTAGCAAAGCTAGAGAATATGGGAAAACTTAAAGCTATTGTAACTCAGAATATTGATAATCTCCATCAAATGGCTGGAAGTAAAGTAGTTTATGAATTACATGGTTCTGTCCACCGTAATTATTGTACAAGGTGCCATGCTTTTTATGAAGCAGAGTACGTACTAAAAACCGAGGGGATTCCACATTGTGATAAATGTGGTGGTGTAATCAAGCCGGATGTTGTACTGTATGAAGAAGGATTGGATGAAGAGGTAATGAATGGCGCAATTCATGCTATATCTAAGGCGGATACTTTAATAATCGGTGGAACGTCACTTGTAGTTTACCCAGCAGCAGGTTTAATTGATTATTTTAGAGGGAAGAACATAATATTGATTAATAAGAGTTCAACATCTGCTGATAACAGGGCTGATGTGGTAATTAATGATGACATTGCAACAGTAATGAGAGATGCAGTAAATCGCTCTGAGGCTGATATATGAAAACAAGAGAAGAGGTAATAAAGTATTGTTTCACATTACATAATGTCTATGAGGATTATCCGTTTCATGATGAGAATTGGACTGTAATGAGATGCAAACAGAATAAGAAAACCTTTGCTATGATTTATGAAAAAGAGAATAGCATATGGATAAATGTAAAGGTTTCACCTGAATGGATAGAATTCTGGCGAAATGCTTATAAATCAGTTATTCCAGCATATCATATGAATAAAGCTCATTGGAATTCTATTATACTAGATGATAGTGTACCAGAGAAGGATATTAAGAGAATGATTGCCGAGAGTTATGATATGGTAAAACCAAAGAGTAAGACAAAGAATAAGAAAGAAATGAAATAATTATGTTAAAAAGGATCCATTCTTAAATTATATGAAGGGATCCTTTAATGTTTATAAAGTTATAGTCAGTTTATTGTAATTATTCTTTTAAGCTATTTAATAAGAATGGAACACATACTATTACTAATCCAATAGGTATAATCATACTTAGTATAAGTAGACAAACTTCTACAATTGGATTAGGACCAGAAGTTGAAATAAAGTTATGAGCACGTTGAAACAGTTGAAACAATGTCATATTATCAGGGGAAGTAAGATAATATGAGGGAGCAAACCATGCAGATAGAGATGCTAATAGTGATATAGGCAGTAGTCCCAATAGATATTTTACAATATTGTTGGATGAAAATAATAACTCATTGTTTTTATTATATACATTAATATACTTATCAAATATCTTTGAGCCTAGATATATACTTAAGCCAAAGGATGAACTTTTAAATATTAAGGGTAATACAAGTCTTATGATTGAATTATAATTACTATAATTAAATGAAATTAATGCAATAGGACATAAAACAAAGGTATATGTAATTCCTAGGAGTAATAGTTTTTTTATTCTTAAACTAAAGAATGATAACCCGATGCCACTTATTATTAATACTACTAACATTATTGCTGTTGATAATATAATAGTGATACAAGAATTGATGACGTAAGTACTAATAGGTAATCCTTGATTAGCTTGAACTATTTGGCTTAAAGTATTTTTATAATTACTTATAGTAGGATGTGTGGCAACTATTCTTGTTGGAAATACATATAATTCGTTTAGAGGTTTAAAAGTATCAAAGCACATTTGAAGAAAAGGGTACAACAGTATAATCGTTACAAGGAACAAAAATATAAAGATTACAATTGATGGTAATGAATGTTTTTTATGAGTGGTTGATATGGGGTGTTTTTTTGGATGTTTTGTGTTGTTTGATTTTAATAAAAAATCCACAAGCCATATAACACCGTTAGATATTAAGAGAAATAGTAGTATAATTAACCCCATAATTATAATAAGAGCACTTCCATATCCCCCTTCAAATCGCATCATAAGATAGTCATATATATGTACATTTAAATTATGAGCACTATAATTAACGCTAGGGAATCCAGTTACTATCTTCACTGATTCAAAGGATAGAAAACTAATAACAATCTGTAGTGATATAGCTAAGTGAATATATTTTTTAAGTTTATCTTTGTTCATATAGCAAACAGTAAATAGTAGATATAAAGGGCCAATTCCTAATAAAATTGGTAATAGTACCATTATTAATCGAAGAAATAATGGCTGTTCTAAGAATGATATGATTTCTTTCCCTCTTGTTAGTAAAAAAGCATTGAAATAACCATTATGAGAGGATGAAAATATCTGTTTTATACCAATTGGAGCTATATAAGTTATAGATACAATGATAAACATAATGCATAATACATATTTTAAGATTCTATGTAAATTAGAGGATAAACGAGCAAATAGTAAACACAAACTTACTCCTATAGTAGCCTGGAACAAAGTAGTTATAATGGTATTGGTTATCGCTATTTTTCCAACCCCATCCGAACTTGTTAATAAATAATTCTTTAAATAAACATTTTTTCCATTAGTGACAAAATTAAAATCAGTAAAACTTCTTAGAAATGTTCTTAGTATTGGCAAAAGTATAAAGGTAAATAGGATAATGAAAGTTGGTATAAGTAAGATAATACCGATGATATGTTTGCTCCTACGTTTATATTTATCTGTGGTTTGTATATCGTTATTCTCTTGAATCATAGTTCCCCTCCTAATTTATTTATGACTAACAATAATATACCAAAAATATACAAAATTGTAAACGTTCTATAGACAATACTTATGAATATATGAATTAATTATATCAAAAGGAATGGATAGGTCAGTAAGATATAAAATTATTGCATGTATGTATTTTGAAGTGATATAGTATAATCTATGTAAAATCTGATGGATGAAATAATCTAGATAAGATTATGGAGGAATAAATGTTTAAAAAGAGAGACGAATTAGATAAAATGTCACTGAATGAGAAAATTACATATGCGCATGAAATTCGTGAACAGTTAATGATAGCGATTAAAAATGCCAACCTAGAAGAAGGTGAAAAGCTACTTAAGGTTTCCAATTCTATTATAATGAATTCTGATTTAGGTATTACAAAAAGAACGGAAGAGCTTAGGTCTTTAAAAAATATATTTCTATCATTTAATACATTGTTTTCATACCATGCAGAACTTGGAGGACTTAGTCCTATTATAGCTCACTATAAGGCTGAAAAGTATGCAATCATGATCGAACGGGTACAAACAGGGGAAGAGGCATGGCAAATTTATTACGATTATTTTTATGATTATATTGATGGTAATGCAAGAATCATAAAATCTAATAATAGATCTATATCTGAGAGAGTAATAGACTATATCAATAAGAATTTCACCAACCGTATAACCATTTTAGAGATAGCTAATCACATGCATTTAAATTCTGCTTATCTTATGAGAAGTTTTAAGAAAGAAACTGGAAAAACTATTCAACAAATGATTACTGAAAAAAGAATACAAGAGTCTTGTAGATTATTAGCTAGTTCTAATATGACTCTCACAGAAATTAGTTTAATGGTAGGTTTTAACTCTCCATCTTATTTCACTGCTACATTTAAGCTGTATATCAATGTGACTCCAAAAGATTACCGAAACCATATAAAAAGTCATTATATTAATAGAATAAAGTCATTTTCTTAAAAGAAGTCCTCTTTTTGTTATGTTATAATCTTAACAAAAGGAGGACTTATTATGTATAGAGAAGTAGTTTCTTTAGATGATGTGTTTGCAAGAAAAATAAATATTAGAGGACCAATAGCAGTTACCAAAACTTCCCATCCGTTCTCCGCAATGGAATATTCAAGAGCAAAGATTAATGTTGATGATTATGGATATTTAGAAGAAGAGTATTTTGTTTCTGGTTATAGCAATGTGTATGATTTAAATGAAAAAAATAATTTAGTTGTAAAAAAAGAAAATCTACCTTATGAAACAAGGATTTTGGTTCGAAGACCTAAGAACTCTGCAGATAGAAAGAATATAGTTGTATTTGATATTATGAATGCTTCTAACTGTTATGATATTGAGGATCAATGGAGAAGAAGTTATTTACACATAATGGAGCGAGGTTATAGTTATGTTGGTATAACTTCAAAACCTGTTAATGTATTATCATTAAAAAACTTCGATTATGAAAGATATCAAACCCTTAACTGGTCAAATGGAGAGGTAAGTACATCGCCAAGTGTAATAGACAAATGCCATCGTATTGAAGGTTGTGAAGAAGGTCTAGTATGGGATATGTTAACTAGTCTTGGTCTTTTTATTCAAAATGAGGGTAAAAACTTATTTACAAAAGAAGAGAAAGTATATATTTATCTTACAGGACAGTCCCAATCTGGAATGTATCTTAATACTTATGTTAATCAATTTCACCATCTATTAAAAGTGAATGGCAAATCAATATTTGATGGATATTTAAGCCTTGTAAGTGGTGGTAAACAAAGAGCTTTATGTCAAACACATGAAAAAGAAGAATTTATGTGTTTAAGAGATTATGTAGAACGTGAAATTGACGTCCCATTTATTACAATGAATACGGAAGGTGATTACCTACTATTCAAGCCAATGGGTGGATTAAAACAAGGAATCAATTCGGATGAGCCAAATAATAAACGTAGATATTATGATGTAGCAGGTGCACCACATACAGATGCAGCATCCCCATTAGTTCCTGATAATTCAGAAATTGTTAAGACAAAATGTCCAAAGCGAATCTTAGATGGAGAATATGATTATAAATTAAATGACCTTCCTCTAGATTACACAATTAACGGATTACTTGAGAAACTCCATACATGGGCAAAAGATGGAATTGCACCATTAACTGTTAAACCTATGTTAAAAGATGAGAATGGTGAAATAGCAAGAGATGAATATGGAAATGCATTAGGTGGTATTAGAACTGCATATCTAGAAGTTCCTAATGCAAAATATGTAGGAAGCATAGGCCTTGGTGAAACCAATGGTACAATGGAGTTATTTACGGAAGATGTAATGAATCGCCTGTATGGTAGCAAAGAAGAATATATAAAAAGATTTGAAGCATATGGTAAGAAACAAGTTAGTGATGGCGATATCACTGAAAATGATTTTAAAAGAATGATGAATAAAGTAAATTCATAATATTTTGGAGGAATAGTTTTGGAAAAGAAAAATGTTAAACCTTTTGGTGTAAAAGATCAGCTTGGATTTTGGTTTGGAGATATGGCAGGTAGTTTTGTCAATTTATATTTTGACGCATTCTTTTTAATGTTTTGTACTTACATATTAAAGATTAGTCCTGGTTTTATGGCAACCATGTTTTTAGGTTCAAGATTGTTTGATGCTATTAATGATCCTATTATTGGATCTTTCCCTGATAGATGGAGAATAGGGAAAAGCGGTGATAAATTTAAACCTTATATAAAAATAGCTATGTGGCCTTTAGCAATCGCTTGTATTTTAGGATTTGCAGATGTTTCTAGTTGGTCAAGTACAGCAAAACATATATGGGTTGTATTTACTTACATTTTATACGGTATGGCTTATACAGGTACTTCAATGCCTTTTGGTTCCATGGCATCCGTTGTTACAGATAAAGCAGAAGAAAGAACAAAATTATCCCGTTCAAGAGCTTTTGGTGGTATGGCAGTTGGTTACGGTTACCTTGCATTAGTTCCAATGTTAATTTGGGATAAAGATAATAATCCAGTAGCTAGTGGGTATTTAACATTCGCTATTATATCAGCAATATCTTGTATCGTACTATACAATTTACTATTTAAATTAACACCAGAAAGAATTACACAACCAGTAGTAAAAGGTGAAAAATTCAAATATTCTGAAGTATTAAAAGGAGCATTAAAAAATAGAGCACTTCTTGGTATTATGTTTGCATCTATTGGTTCTTTAATATTTATAACAGGTAACAGTCAATTTGGTGGATTTATGTACAAAGAATATTATGGTGCACCAAAAGCATTACAAATTGCAACTCTTGGAGCTATACCAGTATCATTTTTACTATTCCCTGTGGTTCCAAAATTATCAAAGAAATTTGGTAAGAAGAATTTCTTATTAGGAGCATTAACATTTAACTTAATCATAGCAGCTTTCTTATTTTTCGTACCGATTGCAAATGTAAATTTATATATTTTATTATACATAATATCAAGTGTTGGTCAGACAACATTTACAATGCTTGTATGGGCATTCGTTACTGATGCAATCGATTATAATGAATACAAAACGGGTCAAAGAAATGATGGTTCACTTTATTCCATCTATACTTTCTCAAGAAAAATAGGTTCTACTGTAGCATCTGTAGGTGTAAGTGGTGTTCTTGCAGCAATAGGATTCGTTTCCACAGCATCTTCTCAAACTCCTGAAGTAGTTAATAATATTCGTTTATTAGGAACTGGAGTACCATTTATAGCAGTTGTATTAGAGATTATTGGTATAGGATTAATCTGGAATTTAAGCAAAGAAAAAACAGAAGAAATGCAAAAGGAATTGGCAGCAAGAAAAAACAACTAATTTGGAGGCTTCAATGAATAAAATAGATGTGCATATGCATGTAAGTTTAAAGCAGAATGAAGCAGTTATTAATGGTGAAAAGCTAGCAAGCGTGGAAGAAATGATTCCTATTATGGATAAATATGGAATAGAAAAAAGTATATTAATGTCTTCCGGTGAAAAAGATGTCTTAATGGATAACGAAGAGATTAGAACTATATGCAAG
Source organism: Bacillota bacterium (assembly GCA_023387635.1). Taxonomy (GTDB): domain Bacteria; phylum Bacillota; class Clostridia; order Lachnospirales; family Lachnospiraceae; genus Anaerocolumna. The sequence goes on along the minus strand of JAEWHU010000237.1, from coordinate 1,665 downwards.
AAATATCCAGAACGCTTTTCTTATTTAGCTATGTTTAACTTAGATAATTTAGATGATTTGGAAGCTAGAATTGTAGAGGAAGTTAAACTAGGTGCAAAAGGAGTAGGTGAATTTACCACTAATATTGCTTTTGATGATCCTAAAATGCTAAAATTATTAGAAATATTAGAAAAATATAATTTACCTTTATTGTTTCATATGACTCCAGAACTTGGTAATTATTACGGAGTTTATGATGAAGCAGGAATGCCAAAATTAGAGTATGTCCTACATAAATATCCTAAAATGAAAATTGTTGCTCATTCACAGCCATTTTGGTATGAAATGACAAAGCATGAAAGTAGTACACCTAATGAAAGAAATGCGTATCCAGAAGGACTTATTGAAGAAGAAGGACGAGTTCAGGAGCTTCTTAGAAAATATTCAAATCTATATTGTGATTTATCTGCCAATAGTGGTGGAAATGCGATTATGAGAGATGCCACATATGGATACAAGTTTTTAGAAGAATTTAAGGATAGACTTATGTTTGGCACAGATTTGTATTGTGTGGAACAATATTTTCCTCTTGGTGACTTTTTAGATGAAGCACTTAAAAATAAAAAGATAACAAAGGAAACTTATGATAACATAACAAGATACAACGCAAACAAGGTGTTTAGACTAGACAAATAAACTATACAAGAGCAAATGCAATTTAGTTTTTATTATATTGCATTTGCTCTTTTTTTAGAAAGTATTGCTAATGAATGAATATATTTTAATAAAAGTACACAACATGATTGTGTATCGGATATTTGATTATAGAATGGAGGTTTCTATGGAAGATATTAAGAAAAAATTAGAAAAAACAAAAGAAAAAGTAGTAGGGCAAGGAAAAGAAACCATTGGTAAACTAACAGGTAATGAAGAGCTAGAGTTAAAAGGAAAAATTCAATCTGCGAAAGTAGACATTATGGAAAACGTGGAGGAGAGCATAAAAGATATAAGACAAGGTGTTGCAGAAAAAATTAATAATGTAATAGATAAGTTTGATAGCAAATAATTATAAATTATTAATAACAAAAACAAATCTATAATAGCAGGTACTCTTTCCTAAAAACGTAAGCATTTATAAAAGGGCTTGCTATTATAGAGCTACTACATAGAAAAAAAATAGGTACAAATATACTTATTAATATGTTATTATTAAGAAAGCATAACTAATTTATGGTATCAGTTCATCAAAATTTATAAAATATAAATTTTTACTTATGACGAGAGAAGGAGAACAATTATGAGAGTAAGATATGAAGATATGCTAAAGGAATTTACACGTATTTTAATGAATAAGGGATTTGATGAGGAAAGAGCTTCCAGGTCAGCAAAAATATTTGCAGATACAAGCCTTGATGGAGTTTATTCTCACGGATATGTGAGATTTCCAAGGGTAATTGAATATATTGAAAAAGGATACATAAAAGTAGATGCTGTTGCAAAGAGAGTGGATGGAATGGGAGCCATAGAACGATGGGATGGTAATCTAGGCATGGGTAACTTAAATGCAGAGTTATGTATGGATAGAGCTATAGAACTTGCGAAAACCCATGGAATTGGACTAGTTGCATTAGGCAATACAAACCATTGGATGCGTGGTGGAACTTATGGTTGGCAAGCTGCAAGTGA
>JAEWHU010000158.1 GCA_023387635.1 Bacillota bacterium | reverse complement strand
AATGATAGTAAATCTTTATATTTATTAGAGCTAATAGAAAATAAATATACTGATAAAACCTTTTCCTATAAAAAATGTTTTGTACATGGAGATACTAATGAGTTTAATTTTTTATGTGCAAAAAGTGATCAATTATTATCTATTATTGATTGGGGAGATTCGGGTTGGGGAGATCCAGCAATAGATTTTTACATGATCCCAATAGATGTTCTAGATAATGTTTTAGACGGTTATAATGAAATCGCTGGAATAAATATTAACTCTGATTTTATATATCGAATTATCTTAGATAAAGTATGGATAGCAATTGAAGAAAGGCATGATATTTCTGAATTAGAAAAGAAAATAATGGAATTAGAAAATAAGCTCTTAAAAAGATTGTAATTTCAAATAGCGAGGATATGCTTAATTAGTAAAGAAGCGGATGGCTTATTAAATAATTTTAAAATAAAGAAATGAACTGAAAAATTAATGAGGTATTCCTTTTGAGTCAATGAGGATTACTTTAGGGTCCAAGTTCGAAGGTGTCGGGAATGACAGAGACATTATGCGCAAGCAAAAGCATCTGTATATAGTATTTAGAAAATTAACTGAATTGAGGAGATGAGAAAAAGGATGCTTAATGAAAAATTACTCAATGATTTACTTAATAAAATGGTCGACAACAAAAGGATTTTTAGTGCTGTTTTGTGCGTTGAGAATAGTGACAGGAGTTTCTCTTGGACGGGGGCAGCTGGTAATATGCAAAAGGACAGCAGATTCTTTATTGCAAGTGTCACGAAACTTTATGTGACAGCGGTAGTGATACAACTTATTGAAGAGAATCGTATAGCACTAAATGATAAAATCTCAAAATATTTACCGGATTACTTTTGCGAAGGACTTCATGTCTTAAAGGGTGTAGATTATTCTAATGAGATTACTATAGCTCATTTAATTTCTAATACATCGGGTTTACCCGACTATTTCTTTCATAAGCAAGATAATGGGAGAACTGCTGCTGATGAACTGCTGGAAGGTAATGATGAAGCCTGGCATTTGGATAAAACAATTGGCTTAATAAAGAATCTCATCCCCCATTTTAAGCCAGGGGCTAAAGGAAAAGCCGCCTATTCTGATTCAAACTATCAGCTTCTCGGTAAAATCATAGAAAATGTGACGGACAAACCTATCGGCGAAGTTTTTAAAGACTACATATTTTCTAAATTGAATGTACCTAACACCTATGTATATAGTGATATCAAGGATAATGCCCCGGTACCTTTCTACTATAAATCCCAACAATTATGGCTACCTCACTATATGTCATCAGTAGCAGTGGAAGGTGGGATTGTTTCTACTGCTGATGAATTAATGATCTTTTTAAAAGAATTTTTTAATGGACGTTTCTTTCAAAAGGAAAGAATTAATGATTTAAAGCAGTGGAATTTAATTCTGCCACCTCCAGGATTGTTTTACTTTGGAATAGGTTTAGAAAAATTATGGACACCAAGAATTGTGTCACCATTTAAACCAATCAAAGAGATACTAGGGTTTTGGGGACAAACAGGATCTTTTGCTTTTTATAATCCTGAAACGGATCTATACTTCTGTGGTACTACCAATCAGATAAACGGAGCAGGGCATAAGTTAGCTGGTAATGCGATGATGAAAGCAATCAAATCTGTATTGTAAGTATATATTTAAAATTGTCAGCGTCTAACAGAAGCTGAGCAGACATTGGAAAGAAATTTTTTGTTTCGAGGGAGATATTATGTATGACAAGGTTGTTTATAACGAGACATGGACAAACAGAAAAAATCATTTTAGAATATGAAGGAAAAAACATTCTAATAGTTACTCATGCAATTGTTTTAAAAGCTCTTATTACATATTTTGAAAACAAGGATTTAAAGGAGTTTTGGAGTGGAGAATTTATGCATTCTACTTGTTTAAATATTTTAGAAATTGAAAAAGACAATAGAAAATTTGTACTAAAAGGAGATACATCACATTATTGTAAGGTTGAAGAGAATGCAATATAAGGATATTTTTTTGTTTCAGTTTTCTGTAAATGTATTAATTTTGAAGCTAATTGTTTTTTAGGAATTATGGCATTGCCTAAATACAAATCAATATATCTGAAAGAGTCTTAATTATGAATAAACAAGTTGATATATACTACATAATGTTCGAGGCAAAACAGAATTAATCAAGAATTTGAAGATTAAAGTAATAAAGCTGTTTGAAATAGATATTTGGCTAGTGAAGATTATTTATATTTAGTGAGGTGCTAGAGAGATGAAAAGTAGAAATATTTTTGCGTTTGCTATGACGATGATTATGATATTGGTGCTGTCAGCTTGTTTAAGTAACACTACGCAAAGTGATATACCCGTATCGCCATCGCAATCTTCTGGACAGATTTACCTATACGGGGAAATGCATGGTGTAGATAAAATTCTAGATAAAGAATTTGAATTGTGGCACGAATATTACAACAACCAAGATATGAGACATTTATTTGTTGAACTTCCGTACTATACCGCAGAGCTTTTGAACATATGGATGCAATCAGATAACAATGATATACTGGATGCGATATATAGTGATTGGGTTGGTACTGCTTCTTATAACCCTAATGTTAAAGAGTTTTATGAGAAGATAAAAAGCCAATGCCCTGAAACTATTTTCCACGGGACAGATGTTGGACACCAATGCGATACTACAGGAGAGCGATTTTTGAAATATCTTCAAAGTAATAACTTAGAGGACTCCGAGCAATATCTACTAACGAAGGAGGCAATAGAGCAGGGCAAGTATTATTACGGACACTCTGACGATGTGTACCGAGAAAACATGATGGTAGAGAACTTTATACGTGAATTTGACAAATTAAGTGGTGAAGGTATTATGGGGATTTATGGTGCAGCTCACACTGGGTTAGAGGAAATGAATTATACTAACTCTGTTCCATGCATGGCAAATCAACTAAAGAAACGTTATGGAGATAACATTCATTCTGAAGATTTATCTAGTTTGGCGAAGGACATTGAGCCATACAGAGTAGATACAATCGAGGTTGATGGAAAAGATTATGAGGCATTATATTTCGGGAAACAGGACTTGGTAGGATTTAAAGATTATGCGTATAGGGAATTTTGGCGTTTAGAAAATGCATATGATGATTTTGTTGATAGGCCTAAAACACAGGATGTACTACCTTACGACTATTATCCGATGCTGATAGAAACGGGACAGGTTTTTGTAATAGACTATACTAAAATAGATGATTCTGTTATAAGAATGTACTACCGCTCCGATGGGCATGTATGGAATAATATGCCCACAACAGAGGAATTTATAGTAGAGTGACAAGTAAATTCTAAACATTAACAAAAACGTATATAAAAGCAAAAGCTCAGCTTAGCTCAACTATTGGAGGGGTTTTTTTGAAATTGGTATTTTTAATCGGAGATGGAGCGGTAGGGAAAATGACAGTGGGACAAGAACTTATGAATATAACAGATTTACGGCTTTTTCATAACCATATGTCTATTGAACCGGCTATTGAAATATTTGGTTATTTTCATGGGAAATTAATAGAAAGAATTAGAGAAGTAGTTTTTGAAGAATTTGCATCTTCGAATAACTATGGATTAATATTTACATATATTTGGGCTTTTGACCAAAAAGCTGATTGGGATTATATTGAGCATGTAACTAATATTTTTAGAAAAAACGGTGCAGATATTTATTATGTAGAACTTGTTGCACCTCAAGAAATAAGATTAAAAAGAAATATTACTGAAAATCGACTAAATCATAAGGCTTCAAAACGAGATATTGAAATATCCAATCAAAGACTTATTAATGATGATAAGAATTATCGTTGCGTTAGTAATGATGGAGAAATTAAGTTTGACAATTATATCAAGATTGATAACTCTAATCTTTCGGCAGAACTTGTTGCAATGATGATAAAAGAACGTTTTGACTTGTGATTTTATAAATAAAGTAACTATAACCTTTGATGCATAAATTTCTATAAAATCTAATAGTTCAATAGAAAGTTATAGTAATCTAAGTTCAAAGTGAAGTGGCGAGAACTAGACCTAGGGCCAATTGAAAGATTCAGACAGTATGAGTCGAAGAAGCTATTCTCTTATATGGGGGGATACGATTTGAATAAAACTAAAATAGTTTGCTTTGATATGGATGGAACTTTGATTACCAATACAAATTCTGTAGAGTATCTTTGTTTTTTAAGTGGAAAAGCAGATGAAGTCAGAGATGTTGAAAAAAGAGAAGAAAAAGACGAAATTTCTTGGATAGAGGCAGATTATATAAAAGCTAAATTATTTACTGGATTAGAAGTAAAAAGAGTAGAAGAAGAGTTTGAAAAACATATTGTACTAATCAACAACGTTGAGAAAGTAATAAATGAATTAAAAAACAATGGTATTTTAGTAATTTTGGTAACGGCTGGACCAGTACAAGTTGCAGATATTTTAGGAAAGATGTTTAAATTTGATAAAATCTATGGAAGTATATATGATGTTGAAAATGGAATATTTACTGGGAAGATATTAAATCATCTAGGAGATAGTGGGAAGTTAGAGAGTTTGGAATCATTTTGTAATGAGAATGATATAAAATTAGAGGATGTCATTTCAATAGGAGATAGTGCGTCTGATATAAAAATATTTGAAAAAAGCGGAAAATCAATAGCGCTTAATTATTCTAATAAATTATTTGGAAGAGCTGATGTTTATATAAATACCAATGATTTGTTTGATATTATGAAGCACATATTAGAGTGATGTTTTGTAGGCGTGATGCAAACATATAACCAAGGATTAGCAGACAACGTAGGCTAATTATATAGGAAAGTTTGACGTGGCTAAGCCACGGAATGTTATACATAATGCTAAGGCGTGATGCAGAGCTTTGCATTATAAAATTACTAAGATAATTAGAAGCAATACGGAGGTATATAAATGAATATTATTCTTGAAAATTTTAATTCAGAAGAACATTTGTTATATATAGAACAATGGGAAATACATGGTGAGATATATTCTTATTTATCGAATACAAGACCTCGGTATTTAAGAGATAGTGACGAAAATTTAAGTAAAAATACTAAAATGTTTATGATTAAATGTGATGATACTTTTATAGGAACAGCATGGTTAGAAGATATCACTGTCGATGATGCAAAATTAAGTATTTATATTGGAAATACAGCTAGCAGAGGTAAAGGTATAGGGGAAATAGCTGTTAGATTTCTAACAAGACTTGCATTTGAAGAATTAAATATTAGAAGAGTTTATCTAAATGTCAGAAAAAGAAACGAAAAAGCAATTAATTGCTATGAAAAATGTGGATTCAAAATAACCAAGGAATATAAAAAAGAATTAGCAGATAATTGCGAATGCTTAGAAGCATATGAGATGACTCTTTTTAAAAACAAATAATAGACAGATAGATGCTAACGTACTGCGTATAACATCCCGTTTATAGTAGGTGCAAGCGGGAACGTATA
>JAEWHU010000173.1 GCA_023387635.1 Bacillota bacterium | reverse complement strand
CTACATGCCAAAGGATAAGGAATGGCTTGCAAAAGTCTTAGTTGATTTTTCGGCTGCTACTAGAGGAATCTTGAAGCACTATAACATCTTGATTTAGTTTGTTTTAAAGCATTTTATTTTCTAAATCAATTAGTCGTTATCTCGAATTCCCATGAATAAGTTTAGTAATTACCATTGCAGTTGCCTTCACTCTGAATTATTGCTCATGCAATAATTGTTAAGTGTTCATTAATTCTCATTATAAGATTATGAGCCATTCTCGGTTTTTTGGACACTATTTTGTAAGCATAGCTTAAAATTACAGTTCAGAATTCTGCTGTTTCAAATCTGTATCCAGCTCCAATTTAGTATTTTACTTGATATAAGAGAAAAACCGCCCTTACTTATGATACGGTTCTTCGCATCATAAGTAAGGGCGATTTTCTCTATTTCCTCCCCTTATATTTGTCCTTTTCTTTCAACTACTTGCTCTTTTACTGCTTTATAACCTTGTTTTTCAAAGAAAGGTTTTGCAGTTATAGGAGAATGAGTTGTTATAACTTCAACATTATTTTCTTGTGCGTATTTCTCTATTTCATTTACAATTATAGTTGCTATTCCGAGTCCTTGATAATCTTTATGAACAAATAATCTGTCAAGATATCCATTGATATCTAAATCTCCAAATCCAATGATTATATTATCTTCTTCAATTACAACGGAATAATGTTCTGAAAGAGATTTATCCCTTTCAGAAATATCCATATCTTTAGGAGCCCATGCATCAAGTTGTGCTTCATTATAATCTTTTGCATTAACTGAATGAACTGTGTTGTAAAATAATTCAATAATTTCCTTACAGTCTTCTGACCGATATATTCTTGTATTCATTTTGAATTCCTCCAATATTTCAGAGTCTATAAATATTTTTGTCTGAAGTTTCAATATCATTATCGGTTCAAAAAAACACCGATTATTTTATATTTTATATATAGAATCAGTGTTTCTTTATTTTGAGCACTTGAAATTCTAAGCAAAGCTTAGAATTGAGTGCGACATAAACAAAGACTCAGTTCAGATGGAGTTTTAACTCCACCTGAACGCTAAGTCGTGTGGTTCCAGGAGCTGTAGAGTTCTTACTCCCTCTTAAAGAAGAGGGAGTCTTAGAACTCTTAGCTATCGGATAAAGTTTGTGAGTGTGAACGAACAAATTTTATGTTTAATTATTATTTGCGTAAAATCTTATCCATGGCTTTTCCCTTTGCTAACTCATCGATTAACTTATCCAAATAGCGAATTTCCTGCATAGTTGGTTCTTCAATATCTTCCACTCGGACACCGCAGATCACACCTTTGATCAAAGACCGGGAAGGATTCAGTTGAGGAGCTTCTGCAAAGAAGGTCTCAAAGTCTGTCTGTTTTTCCAGTTGTGCTTCTAACTCTTCCTGGCTATATCCTGTCAACCAACAGATAATTTCATCGACTTCTGTTTTCGTACGTCTTTTTTTCTCCGCCTTCGTAACATAAAGGGGATAGACATTTGCTACACTCATTGTACATATACGATGTTTTGTCATGATACATCCTCACTTATTCCTTTAGCCAATAACTATTGCAATCATTTACTTGCATAGCCCGCTTCGCCAATTTAGATTAATCTCTTTGAGCGATGTCTGAATTACGTAAACATTTTAAAAGAAAGAAATATCATAAAATATGAAGATAAAGATTGCGTACGGGTACCCCAGAACCTTGTTGCATTCACAATAAAAATAGTCTTAGACATGTTATATCAATCCTAAGACTATTTTTTGTATTTATTTGCGATACGGTTCACTGTACTATCTGTATCTACTACCTTTATTTAGATTGTAATTTATAACTATATATTTTTACTTCACTACCCGTATATTCATATGCTTTATCTATCTGTTGCCATCCTATTTTTTCATAATAATCTTCAATGTCCGTATATAAATAAATTTCTTTGTACTGTAGCTTCCTACAATACTCCAATACATATTCCTGCAATTCTTTTCCGATCCCCTTATTCCTATACTTTTCTGGAACAAATAATGCCGAGAGCCATGGAAATAATTCCTGCCTTGAAAGCAAGTCACTACGCCAAATACCTACTGTTCCTATTAATTCATTATCTTCAATTGCTACAAATGTAATAGGTAATTGATTCTCTGCTAAACTATGTTCAATAATTCCCTTGTAAAAATTAAAGCTTTGCTCATTCCCAAATTCATCATTTAACCATTTAGTAACAATATCTATATATTGTTGATGGTTTGCTAGCAGTTCAATCTTCATATTCATTCTCCCCTTTAATATCCACTACTTATATATTCATTATAAATACAGTCAAAAAAGAGCAGGGTCATTGTGCTATACTCCTGCTCTTTTACGCCTTATTATCTTAAAATCTTACCTGAATAACATTAGCAATAAGATCGTTCCTTTTTATTGCTATCTAATAAAGAAATACGCAATAACAATAATCCCAAGTACAATACGGTAGTATCCAAAAACCTTGAAATCATGACTTTTAATGTATCCCATTAAGAACTTAATAGCAAGAATTGAAACGCTAAATGCCACGAACATACCTGTAAGTAAAATAATCAACTCGTTTCCTTTAAATACGAAGCCGAACTTTAAAAGTTTGATTAAGCTTGCTCCAGCCATAACTGGTAGCGCTAAGAAGAATGTAAATTCTGCTGCTACAAAACGTGATGTCCCGATTAAAATAGCGCCAATAATAGTTGCACCTGAACGAGAAGTTCCAGGTATAAGTGCTAAAACCTGGAATACACCAATTATTAAAGCTGTTCGATAAGTTAAATCTTCAAGTCTATTGATTTTAGCTACTTTATTTTTGTTATGATTCTCAACCACAATAAAGAGTACCCCATATATAATTAACATCAAGGCCACAGTTTGATAATTATAGAAAAGAGCATCTATTGTATCATCGAATGGGATACCAATAAGTGCAGCCGGAAGTACTGCTACTATTACTTTGAACCAGAGATTAATGGTGTCTTTTTTCACCTTAATCTTATGATCTTTAAAAGAAAATGGAAAAAGCTTATTCCAGAACAATACTACGACTGCCATAATTGCCCCTAGCTGGATTACTACAAAAAACATTTCTTTGAATGCATCTGATGCATTCAATTGAATAAACTCATCTGCCAAAATCATATGTCCTGTACTACTAATTGGAAGCCATTCTGTAATCCCTTCAATAACACCAAGGATAATCGCTTTAAAAATTTCTATAAAATCCATTTTATCTTCCTTTCTTACTTTCTAATTATTTTATTAAAATAAGTAAACCTTACAATTTATTATTCTGTCATCATTATACTGGTACGTCTAATAACTAAAATGTTACTTGTTAATCAAATCCTTACTACAATGTAATCCTGTATTTCTCTTATTACATTATCCTTGCTTTAGCTTACGCTTTTATGGCCCATCTCATTTTTGTTGAGCGCGCACGACTATTAGCATTACATTCTTCTGCCGATGGTCTAATAACCTCGGTTGCAATTTCACTATAGATACCCTCACGTAGCAATCGTTTGAAGGACTTTTTAACACGTCTATCTTCCCCCGAATGGAAAGTTAGTATAGCAACACGTCCCCCCCTATTAAGGCTATTCGGAAGTTTCTCTAAAAATTCTTCTAACACTTCAAATTCACTATTAACATCAATTCGTAATGCTTGGAAAGTTCTTTGACAAGATTTCTTGATCACTTCTTTTCGATGATCAACTGGAATAAATTTAAGAGCTTCCTCTATAATTTTTTTAAGTCTAGTAGTTGTAGAGATGTCAGTTCCTTTTTTAATCTTACGAACAATAGCACTAGAAATTTCTTTTGCATAAGGTTCATCTGCATTTTCTATTAACATACCTTGTAATTCTTCTTGTGTAATATTTCTTAAACATTCAGCAGCAGATATGCCTTTCTCAGGATTCAATCGCAAATCCAATGGACCCTCTTGTTTATATGAAAACCCTCTATCTGGATTATCTATTTGCATTGAGGATACACCTAAATCTGCTAACACAAAATCAAACAAGCCATTTTGGTCAGCCACTTGATCGATATTGGCAAAGTTCTGTAACAGGACTGTTAATATCTCTGAACCATACCCTAAACCTTCTAGGCGCGCTCTTGTTTTTACTGATTCAATAGGGTCTACATCAAGTGCGTATATATGTCCCTTAGATTCTAAACACTTTAGCATCTCTAACGTATGACCACCATATCCAAGTGTTGCATCTAAACCAGTTTGTCCTGGTTTTATCTGCAAAAATTCTAATATTTCTTTCACACATATTGAAATATGCATGCCTGCAGGTGTACTTCCCTTTTGAATTACTCTTGCCACAGTATCCCCATATTTTTGAGGTTGATGTTCTTTGTATTTTTCTTTATATTTCCTTGGATGAGTTCCTTTATATCTGACACGTCGTTTGTGTCCTTGTTCTTGATTATCCATTAATTATCCCTCTAACTTTTCTTTATTTATATATTTTACAATCGTCTGTTCTCATATAACTATATTACTACAATTTTCAATATTCACCAAGGTACCAAAGACCGTGGTTCAACAAAAAAACACCGATTCTTTTATATTTTATATATAGAATCAGTATTTCTTTGTTTTGAGCACTTGAAATTCTAAGCAAAGCTTAGAATTAAATGCGATATAAAGTTTGTGAGTGTGAACGAACAAATTTTATGTTTAATTATTATTTTCGTAAAATCTTATCCATGGCTTTTCCCTTTGCCAATTCATCGATTAGCTTATCCAAATAGCGAATTTCCTGCATAGTTGGTTCTTCAATATCTTCCACCCGGACACCGCAGACCACACCTTTGATCAAAGTCCGGGAAGGATTCAGTTGGGGCGTTTCCGCAAAGAAGGTCTCAAAGTCTATCTGTTTTTCCAGTTGTGCTTCTAACTCTTCCTGGCTATATCCTGTCAACCAACAGATGATTTCATCGACTTCTGTTTTCGTACGTCCTTTTTTCTCCGCCTTCGTAACATAAAGGGGATAGACATTTGCTACACTCATTGTATATATACGATGTTTGGTCATGATACATCCTCTCTTATATGTGTCTTTATTATCTACTTTTTCTCCATCTTCACTTTCAGTATTTTGTGCAAAATCAAATGCATCATTTTTAGAAATCTTCTGTTCCAAATTTATTTTTTCTAAAATCATCATATGCTTCCTGTATTTCTTCTATTGTGTTCATAACAAATGGTCCACGTGAAACAACAGGCTCATTGATTGGTTCTCCGCTTAGTACAATGAATAAAGCTTCTTCAGTAGTTGCTTCAACTGAAATATCTCCCTCAACGTTGTAGAATAAAATAAAGTCAGTCTCTTTACATATATTTTCTTCATTTATTTTAATTTCGCCTTTTAATACAAGTATTCCTGTATTAAAATTACCTGGTTCTCTTAATATGGTCTTTCCAT
>JAEWHU010000067.1 GCA_023387635.1 Bacillota bacterium | reverse complement strand
GCTCTATGTATCGCTTTGACAGGAACATTACTAGCAGGCTGTGGAAAAAACTCATCTACTACTTCAAACGAGAAAAACGAAGGTAAAGGACAGGATCAGACATCGACGATTACTAGTGGAGACATAGTCGTTTCAGAAAAAGGAGAACTACCAATCGTAAAGGAACCGATTACATTGAGAGTTTTTATGGCACAGGAAGCGAGTGTAACTGACTATGAGAAAAATAAGTTGACACAGTATTTGGAAGAGAAGACCAATGTACATGTAGAATGGGAATTAGTATCTGCACAGGATAAAGATCAGAAACTGAATCTGATGTTATCCTCTGGGGAAGATTTACCAGACATTATCATGGGGGGAATCAGCAATGAGGTGTTAGTGGAATATGCTTCCCAAGGAATGTTCCTACCAATAAACCAGTATATGAATGAATCTGCATACTATAAGGAGCTGATGGCTCAATACGATGGAATGGAAGAAATCATGACCGCACCAGATGGTAATATGTATGCGATTCAGCAAATCAATTATTCTACTCCGAATTCTTTTTCAACCCGTGCATGGATTAATCAGGATTGGTTGGATGCAGTAGGCATGGAGATTCCTAAAACCAAGGATCAACTAATGGAAGTTCTAAGAGCATTTCGCGATAAAGATCCGAATGGTAATGGTATTGCGGATGAAATTCCTGCCATGGGTTCTAAAAATGGATGGAATTCCATCTTTGATCAATGGCTAATTACGAATTATATTCCATATGCAAAATCCAGTACTCATTACGTTGATGCCAATGGTAAAGTAGTTGGAACCTATGCCACCGAAGAATATCGTGAGGGCTTGAAATTACTAAACCAGATGGTAGCGGAAGGTTTGTATGATCCTGCCAGTTATACTCAGGATAATGAGCAGTTGAAACAAGCTTTTGAAAGTAATCTAGTAGGAATTATTCCAGGTGGTGGACCGAATGCCTTTGCTAATATGAGTGGTGAACAGTATAAATCTTATGTTGCGTTAGCTCCAATTGATATGGGTAGTGGTGATCGTATCGCCTTACATAATGAATATAGCTATTTAATGTATCGAAATACCTTTGTAATTACCTCTGCTTGTAAGTATCCTGAGGTAGCTTTTAAATGGGCAGATTATATGTTCAACGAAGATGTTTCCTTCCGTTCAAGACTTGGTGAACCTGAGGTTGATTGGGTAAAAGCAGATGATGGGCAGAAAGGTGTGGATGGTCAGGCAGCACTTTATTCTTCAATTCTTAACTGGGGAGAGCAACAGAGTTCACATTGGGCAGGATATATGCCATATCATGAAAATTTTGCAGACCGTGTTATTTCTACCGGCGATCCATACGAACTCCAACAATACCTGTGGGATGCAACTCAAGATCATTACGAGCCATTCACAATGGAAAATTCAGGTTGGTATGCCTTGCCTCCTATGATGTATTCTCCAGAGGATGCGAAAGCAATCAACGATATTAAAGCTATACTGAGTGATTTCATAAATGAAAATCGTGCACAGTTTGTAACGGGTGCTAAGGATCCAAATAATGATGAAGCATGGAATGCATATCTGAAAGAATTAAAAGCAATTGGTGATGATGATTTATTAAACATTTACCAGAATAGATATGATGAACTTTATAAAAAATAAATCTAAAAAGGGCTTGAACCATATGGTTCAGCCCTTTTTATGGTCCGCGGATAAAATGAACCACCTGCTATGCATGTGAGTCCCTAATAGCTTAAGCTTCAAGTAAAAAACTCTTATGTTAAAATAGTTTAATCCAAAGTAAACAAAGATAGATTAGAGCTTTTTTTATGCCTATAAGAAATAATTTCCATGTTTTACTCTTGAAAAACAGAACGTAAGCTTGCATAATAGTAGGAGTAAGAAGGGCGATGTGTGAAAGGAAAACATTTTCACACGAAGAGTTTTAACATGGAGGACAAATTATGGATAAGTTTACCTATGAAAAAGTAAATATGAAACCAGGTTTAAATGCTTTTATAACATATATAGATGAAATGAATATTAAAAAAAATGGTTTTCAAATGAAACAAAATTACATACCTCCTCATTGGCATAGAAGTATTGAATTTTCACTTGTTTGTAAAGGTGAAGTAAATTTATGGATAAATAACCATAAAAAAATACTTAAAGAGGGCGATTTTATATTTGTTAATAGTGGTCAAGTGCATAAGCTGGATAGCCCAAATCATGAAGAATGTGAAGTTTTATTAGTAATACTTTCTTATGATTTTTTAAAAAGTGTATTACCAGATATTGATAATCTTCATTTTGATATTCAAAAACCGTCACCAAAGAAAAAAAGAATTTATGTGATTTTTGAATTTTTCAAAACTTACAGTAGAGATGGGAAACCTAATGATGATTTACTGGTGAATGCTTATGTTTATGAACTAGTTTATATACTACTTAATGAATTTCAAGTTGATTTATCTAAAAATGATAAAAAATATATGATATCCAAAAAAAGACAACATGAAATACTTGATTATATAGAAGATAATTATACAGAGGATTTGAATTTGACTTTACTGGCTGATTTATTCCACATGAGCGATGAACATTTCAGTCGTCTATTTAGGGAATACTTTGGAACGAATTTTAAAACATATTTAACAAATTATCGACTTTATTGTTGTTATCATGATGTTGTTAATTCTACAAAAAGCATGCAAGACATTGCTCTTGATTATGGTTTTTCAAGTGTTAAAGCATTCATCAGTTCATTTAAGGAGAGTTATTTGGTGACTCCTTACCAATATAGAAAAGAATATCAAATATCAAAAAAAGGTAATATTTCAATCAAATAATAACAACACTATCAATCAATATAAAAGTATAATGTATGCATAAGCTATTACATGGAGGTGTTCAAATGAAAAGATATAGATGTACGGAAATTGATAACTATATTTTTGTTAGTAATGAAGGTGGAAAAGATATTACATACGCTAAAAATAGTGGTGTAACTCTTTTAGAAGACGATGGTTACGCATTTAAGGATCTAAATAAAAATGGGGTTTTAGATCCTTATGAAGATTGGCGATTACCTATGGAAGAACGTATTGAAGATTTAGTAAGTAAGATGAGTATTAAAGATATAGCTGGTCTTATGTTATACAGTGGGCATCAATCAGTATCAACAAGTGATTCATTGTTTGCCAAGATGTTTCAGGGAACCTATGATGGGAAGCCACTTAGTGAAAGTAATAAGAAAATTTGGGATTTAAGTGATGAGCAAAAAAACTTCTTATCAAGGGATGGAGTAAGACATGTGCTTCTTACTGTAGTTGATGATGCTTATACAGCTGCAAAGTGGAATAATAATATGCAAGCATTCGTGGAAAATCTTCCTCTTGGAATTCCTTGTAATAATAGTTCAGATCCACGTCATACGCCTTCTTCTCACACAGAATTCAATGCTGGTGCTGGTGGTGATATATCAAAGTGGCCTGAATCTTTAGGATTAGCAGCTACTTTTGATAAAGAACTTGTATATCGATTTGGAGAGATTGCAGCCATAGAATATCGTGCGCTTGGCATTGCAACGGCTTTATCACCTCAAGTTGATATAGCTTCCGAGCCAAGGTGGATGAGATTTAGTGGAACATTTGGTGAAGATAGCATGTTATCTACTGATATGGCTATGAGTTACTGTGATGGATTTCAAACAACGAAAGGTATCATAGGTGGTTGGGGAAATGAAAGTGTAAATGCTATGGTTAAACACTGGCCAGGAGGAGGAAGTGGAGAGGGTGGACGAGATGCCCATTATGCGTACGGAAAATTTGCTGTTTATCCAGGAGATAATTTTGGTGAACACTTAAAACCATTTACGGAAGGTGCCTTTAAATTAAAAGGAGGAACACAAAAAGCAGCCGCTGTAATGCCATATTATACAATATCATATGATATTGATGAAAAAAATCATGAGAATGTAGGAAATTCATACAGTGAAACAATTATAAAAGATCTATTGCGCGAGAAATATGAATATGATGGAGTTGTATGTACAGACTGGCTAATTACGAAAGATGCTCCTGAATTTGATTCATTTTTAAGTGGAAAATGTTGGGGAGTTGAAACATTAAGTGAAGCAGAGCGTCATTATAAAGCTCTAATGGCAGGAGTTGATCAATTTGGTGGTAATAACGAAATTGAGCCAGTACTTGATGCATATGAAATTGGTGTAAAAAAATATGGTGAAGAATTCATGAGAAAACGTTTTGAGCTCAGTGCAAGTAGGCTACTTCGTAATATGTTTCAAACAGGCCTATTTGAAAATCCTTATGTTGACCCTGAAATTTCACAAAAAACAGTTGGAAATAGCCAATTTATGAACGAAGGTTTTGAAGCACAATGTAAATCCATTGTATTGCTTAAAAATAGAAATCATGTTTTACCAATGGAAAAGGGTAAGAAAGTTTATATACCATCAAGACGTATTAGAGAAAGTAAAGACTGGTTTGGTAATGTTATTCCAGCTCATGATGAAGTGCCAGTCAACCTAGAAATTGTAAGTAGGTATTATGATGTTGTTTCAGAACCAGACGAAGCTGATTTTTCAATCGTATTCATCGAATCTCCACAATGCTTACCATATTCATCAGAAGAGGGTTATTTGCCTATTACATTACAATATCGTTCCTATAGAGCTGCACTTGCTAAAGAAGAAAGTATTGCTAAGGATGAAACAGATGAAATCATAAATCGTTCAACTTACAATAAAACGAATACATGCAGTAACGAAGCGGATTTAGACATCATATTAGAAACAAGAAAACTTATGAAAGATAAGCCAGTAATTGTTTCTATGAACTGTAAAAATCCAACAGTCATGAAGGAGTTTGAAACAAGTGTGGATGGGATTCTTTTAGATTTCAATGTTCAAACACAAGCGATTTTAGAACTTGTGTGTGGGAATAAAGAGCCAAGTGGGTTATTACCTTTCCAAATACCAAGTGATATGAATACGGTTGAAACACAATTAGAGGACGTTTCATTGGATATGAAATGCCATATAGATGAGGAAAATCATATTTATGATTTTGCATTCGGTATGAATTATAGTGGTGTCATTGAAGATGAACGTGTAAAAAAATATAAAAAATAGAATATAGGGGGGGAAAGTTATGTCAAGAAAATATGATTTAGAGTTACTACAAAAGCTAAAGGAAAGATGTATTGTGGAATCGTATAAGGGTGCTCCTTTAATTATTAAACAATTACCTGATTCTGATGAAATAGGAGCTATTGATCCACGTTTATATGAAGATATGAAACCACAATTAAGAATGTTAAAGTATATCCCAAAAAGTTTTATAAAAATGGATACATCGGAAAAGGGTGTACAAAAATTAAGAAAAACATTCAACAATGTAAAGAGTATACCAACATGCGAGACTGAAATTCATACTAAAAAGCATCTTGTAAAAATGGAAGATGGAGCAGAAATTGATGTTTATCAATATACTAGCAAAGAAACGAAACCAAATATGCCTGTATTATATTACATTCATGGTGGTGGATTCTTTGGAGGACATCATGGAGTAGTTGAAGAATCACTAAAACTAATGTGCGAAAAATTTGCTTTTCCTATTTTCTCAGTGGATTATCGTTTAGCTCCTGAATATCCATATCCAATTGGGCACAAAGATTGTTTTAGTGTTTTGAAATGGATATATGAAAACGGAGAAAAACTTAACATTAATAAAGATTTAATTTTTGTAGCTGGAGATAGTGCTGGCGGAAACTTAACGCAATATTGCTCAACAAGAGATATTGAAGAAGAAACTATGATGGTAAAAGGACAACTTCTTCTCTACCCAACTTTAAACATGGCTAATATTGAAGATGAATATTTTAAATGGGAATTATCCCACTATAAATTGAGTAAAAGAGATAAAGTATCGTTAATGAAGATGTTATCAATGTTTGGTGATATGGCTGGGGGAATGGAATCAATCTTAAAAACAACAGATACGCATAACGATTATTTAAATCCATACACAAAAGATCCAGCAAAGAACCCACCAACTTTTATTACAGTTGGAGAACATGATTATCTGAAAGTGGAAGCCATTTCCTATGCAGCAAAACTTCATAATGCAGGTATAGATGTAAAGACGGTCATATACAATGGAATGGGTCATGCATATTTTGACAATACAGGCGTATACCCTCAATGTGAAGATTGCATCGAAGAAATGGGACAATTCATTCTAGAGCACTGCAAATAATTTGAATGTTTACTGTTATTAGTATAAAAAAGGAAATATGAATGAAAGTATAATATAAATCAGGAGGATAACGAAAATGGTTGTAAAATTTGAATATGACAATATTCCAGAAGTAAAAACAACAGCAGGATTTGTTAAAGGTTATAAATATGATGAGATCTATACTTTTAAAGGTATCCCTTATGCTTATGCAGATAGGTTTCAAATGCCAATAGACCCTAAACCATGGGAAGGTGTTTTTGATGCAACGTCTTATGGACGTGTTTGCCCACTCATGATGCAAGATAATCCAAAAGGAGAGATGCTGGTGCCTCATATGTACTGGCCACAAGATGAACATTGTCAGTATATTAATGTATGGACAAAGAATTTAGATTCTACTGCTAAAAAGCCGGTTCTTGTTTGGATACATGGTGGAGGATATTTCGCAGGTTCTTCTATTGAACAACTTGCATATGACGGAGCGAATATGAGTAAACATGGCGATGCTGTGGTTGTTTCATTAAATCATCGTTTGAATATTCTAGGATTTATGGATTTATCATGCTTTGGTGAAAAATATAAAAATTCTGCTAATGCAGGACTTGCTGATTTAGTTGCTGCGTTAGAATGGATTAATAAAAATATTGAACAATTTGGTGGGGATCCAGAAAATGTGACATTATTTGGTCAATCAGGTGGTGGAATGAAAATAGGAGCATTAATGCAAATACCAAGTGCTAAAGGTTTGTTCCATAAAGGGATTATTATGAGTGGTGTTGCAGGTAATTTTATGAAACCATGTGAAGCTTCCGATGGACGTGCAATTGTAACTGCTATGTTAGAAGAATTGCATATTCCAGTAAGTGAAGTTGAAAAATTAGAAATAATACCTTATCCTATGTTAGTAGGCGCATATATGAAAGTTGTGCAAGATGTAGCTAAAACAGGTGCTTATGTTGGAAATAATCCAATGATCAATGATTACTTCCTTGGAGAAGCACAGATGACAGGATTCTCTGAACAAGCAAAAAATACACCATTAATGGTTGGAACAGTATTTGGTGAATTTAATAGTTTTGCTCCTAGTAACATAAATAAATATGAACTAAGTGATGAACAAATGATTCAAATGTTAAAAGGGCGTTTTGGTGATAAAACAGATGGAATTGTTGAAGCATTTAGACAAGCATATCCTAATAAAAAGATTATTGATGTTCTAAGTTTAGATCCATTGTTCCGTCCATTAAGTAAAGAGTTGGTTCGCGCAAAGTCACAATATAGTGAAGCACCTACTTATACATATGTATTTGCATTGGATTTCCCTTGCAACTATGGTAAACCTGCATGGCATTGTGCAGATATTCCATTTGTGTTCCATAATATTGATAAAGTACCTGTTGCAAATATAGAAGGTGTCAGTGAAGTGTTGCAAGATAATATATTTAAGGCAATTATGTCATTTGCAAGAACAGGTAATCCAAATCATGATGGTATTCCTAAGTGGAATCCATGCACTCCCACAGATGAACCAACAATGATTTTTGATAGTACATGCGAAGTGCGTCATAATTTTGATGATGAAGTTTTGCAATTATTAAAAGAAGTGCTTCCAGAGCTAACATTAGAGACTATGCTAGCAAGGCAGGATGAAGTTCAACATTAATAAAAGAAAAAAGTCCTTTATTTAAGGACTTTTTTTGATCAAGTTAAAAAAGATAATCATCTTAGTTCAGACAGCATTAAACTATGATATTGTTTTATGTAGTTCCTTATTTTATTTCCATGTAATATCAGCGTCTTTTCTAGGAACTGTTCTTGCATATTTTACATCAGGGTAGCCAATAACCATGCAATTAACAATTTGCTTATTCTCATCTAGTCCAAGATGAGACATAATTTTTTGGTTTCCTTGCGCTGATCGAACAAAGAAACCACTAAAAAAAGTACCAAGTCCTAAAGCGTTTGTCATAAGTTCCATATTAGATGATGCTAGGGTGCCGTCAACCTGTGAGTCTGCTATTACTAGTATGATTGCTGGAGCATGAAAGAATAAATTATCAACTCCTTTTTCTTTATATTCCGTATTCATTGTAACCCACATCTTAGCATATCTTTCTAAAGCCATAGTATCTGCAGTTAGATTGTTAAGTATGGTTTGTCCCTTCTCGCTTAAAGATTCTAGTGCAATACTTTTTAGAACATCGATTTCTTCTTTAACAACAATATAAGATACATTTTGGCTGTTACGTGCTGTTTGAGTAAATCTTCCTGCATCTATTATTTTCATTAATTTTTCATTCTCAACGTCTTTTTTCTTAAAGTGACGTATGGATCTTCTATATTTAATAAAGTTTAGTAAATGCTCTGAATCAATAGTAAATTCATCTTTATTATAGTCCTTTACCTCATCCATATTATATTCATCTGTTGATACTGCACCTTTAGGACAAATGGCAATACAGTGTCCACATTTAAAACATGCGTCATTTTTCATAGTAGCAATGCCATTATGTAGTTTAATATCTTTTGCAAAACAATCACTTAAACATAATCCGCAACCTATACATTTTTCTTTATTTACATTCATCATGAATATATTCCCTCCATTAGAATTTGTCTATATTATTATAGCATTAATAAGGTGAGTCTGAAAGAATTTTTTATAATTGAGTTTAATACCTTTCGATTTACTAATTTAATTGTTATAATAAATTATTCCTATAGAGTAATAATAGTTAGTACAATAAGTGAAAGGTGAATTATATAATGAATATTAATATAAGACAAGAAAATGAAAATGACTATGCTAATGTATACAATGTGGTACAGACAGCATTTGCTAATACAGAACATAGCGATGGGGATGAACAAAATCTTGTGACTAGGCTTAGAAAAAGTGAAGCTTTTGTTCCAGAATTGTCACTAGTGGCAGAAGTTGATGGTGAAATAGTAGGACATATTATGTTTACTAAAATACGTATAGGGGATTCTGATGTATTAGCTTTAGGGTTGGCTCCATTAGCTGTTCTACCAGAACTACAAAGGTCTGGCATTGGTGGAAAACTAATAGAAGAAGGTCATAAGATTGCAAAAGAATTAGGGTATGTATATTCTATCGTATTAGGTCATGAGGAGTATTATCCACGCTTTGGATATAAACCAGCCAGTATATATGGAATCAAACCTCCGTTTCCCGTTTCCGATGAGAATTTCATGGCAATCAAGTTAATAAAGGATGAGACATCAACAATAAATGGTGTGGTTTCATATGCGAAAGAGTTTTTTGAGAAGTAAATATATTGTTCATGACGTGTGAGGGATTTCAATGCTTCAAAGTGTTTTATTACTATAAGGAAAGGTGGTGCAAGATGACAAATGTGTTACTCATTGAGGATGATCTCACTATTGTAAAGCTTATGAAGCAATATATAACAGAGCTTGATCCAGATATAAAAGTGATCTCTTTTGGTAAGGCTACAGATGGTCTTCGATATGCAAAGTCACAATCGGTGGATTTATTCCTATTGGATATTCAACTTGAAGATTATAAAGGTACAAGTCTTGCAAAACAAATTCGTGATTTACCTCAGTATAAATATACGCCTATTATTTTTGCTACAGCATTAGCTGGAGAAGAACTTATGGCATATCGTGAAATAAAATGTTATAGTTTTTTAGTCAAGCCATTTACAAAAGGTGAATTTTTGGAGACCCTTAAAGATGCCCTATCTCTCAGCAAGCATCTAGAAGGCAACACTAAGACAATTAAAATTGAGCAAAAGCAATTTATATTTGAATATGAGATTAAAAATATTATGTTTATTGAATCCTTTGGAAAAAAAGTAGTTATTCATACGAGTATAGGAAAACTGGATAATGAAGGTGATACTATATCCGGTTATTCTCTAGGAAAAATATTAGAACTTATAGATGATAAGAGTATAGTTCAATGTCACAAAAGTTTTTTAGTGAATAAAAATTATATTGAAAAGATAGACAAGGTCAAAAAAAATATTTACCTAAAAAATTCTGGTATTAGCATTCCCATTGGAAACAAATATCAGAGCGCTTTATGGGGGGATAGATAGTTATGGTATTAGAAATAATATTAGATAGTCTTCTCCTGTATTTTTGTTCGATGAAATTATTTAGAGAAGATGAAAGGGGTAAGTTAAAAGACACTATTCTCATACCAATTTTTATTCTATTGTGTACCATTTTTCGGATGTCACCAGAAGATAATTTTGGAAAAATATTATTTACTATTTCAGATTATGGATATGAGATACTACCGGCTAACAATATTTTCATATTATTAGTTCTATTTATGATAATTACCATTACCAATAGTTTATGGTTTAAAGCAGATGATAGATACACACTTTTTGGAACTATATTCATCTTTGCTATTTATGGAATTGTGAGAGAAATAGGCATCATTATATTGTACACAAGTAGTGTAACTAGTGAGATATGGTATTCAGTTATAAACCGAATATTATCAATTGCTTTTGCACTATTATTTATGAGTAGCCAACCATTTAGATGGATAAAAGAAAACTTAAAAGATGGTGATTTATATGTAAGCCTTACCGTTGGTAATTCTGCTATCATCCTTATTACTGTAGTAGCAATATTTGAATTTGATATATCGGTAATATTAAGACGTTTGCCAATTGTTGTAGGAGTATTGGGAGTTATGATAATTTGTGATGCTCTTTTCATGTTCAGACAAGAAAAAAGACAATGTGAACGTAAAAAGATTGCTTCAATTGAACAGTATATACCAGTTATTGAACAGCTTATTTGTGAGGTTCGCGCCAGACAGCATGAATATAATAATCGTTTACTAGCGATTTCTTCGGTTATTTCAACAGCCGATAATCTTACTGAGGCGCAACAAGAAGTGTCAGTATTAATAGATAGTTTAGAAATTGAAGCTAATAAAATTACTTTATTAAACTCTGATAGTAAGGTTATTGGTGGAATGATATACGGTAAAATAAAGCAAGCGGAAATGCAGGGGAAAAAGGTTAAGGTAGAAATTGATACAAAGTTTAAGAATAGCCAGACCGCTGAATATGATTTTATTGAAATTATAGGAATACTAATGGATAATGCAATGGAAGCATCTGGTGATGGAGATGAAATTATAATAAAGGCCAAAACAGAAGATGGAAAGCTCTGTGTTTTGGTATCTAATCCATATGAGCCACTCTCAAACAAACAATTTGTAGAAATGTTTCGTAGTGGATATACCACAAAGCATAATAAATCCTTTGCAAGTGGACACGGATTATCAAATGTACGTAAAATAGTAGAGCGTTATCATGGTAAAATAATTACTCGTAATGAAACCATTGAGAATAGAAATTATGTTACAATTGGTGTTTTATTGCCATAATAGATGGTATGAACAGGGGTTTTAAGGGAATGAAAAATTATTCGTTCCCTTAAAACCCCTGTTCGTTGCTATAGTATTGTAAGATAAAATCAATTGACTATAATAAGATTATTCCATGAATATTATATGGAAAACTTTTTGAAAGGAAGTGTTAGAATGATTCGCTTAATGAAATGCGAATGGAAAAAAATTAGAACACCAGTAATAGTTACTACAGTATTATTGAGTATAATAGCTTGTATTCTTTCAGGTACATTATCTCAAAGCTATAGATTAGACTATGAATTAGAAGCATGGGAGGTTGGAACAGAGATACTTAATTTTCTCTTTCCTTTGTTTGTTGTTATTCCAATTTGCTTTAATATGTATTATGAAAGAAAAAACAACTTTTTGCTTTATACCATGACACGAGTGAATAAAGGCAAGTACCTAAAAGCTAAATGGGTAATAGCTGCCCTTTCTGCTTTTGTGATTATATTTATCCCATATTTTTTATCGGCAATCTTTACTTTGTATGTGAAAGCACCAAGTGAACTATCTATAAGAGGGGAATTGGAATCCCCATTTACCCATGTTTTATTAGATTTATTTACAAATCAACCTTTACTATATGCATTTATACTGTCATGTTTAAGAGGATTGATTGGCATATTTGTAATGAGTATGGGGTTCGTATTTTCAATGTATATTGGTAATATATTTGTTATTTTAACAGGGCCGTTTATATATGTTATCATAGAAAATTTTGTTCTTTCGATTTTGGGCAAGCCAGGATACAGATTGGTTACAGCCTTTGACCCAACAACAATCATGGAAAGTATGATTACTGTAGGTTCCTTTATTGTACCATTAATACTAATTTCTTTTGTTACGGTAATAGTCTGGCTCTATTTTAAGATGATAAAAAAAACTGTTGTATTTAAGGTGTAAGGGGTAATTTCATGAAAGCACTACTAGTTAAAAATTTTAAAACAATAGGTTTTTCTAAGTGGCTTGCTCTATTTATTGTGTGTATTATAGTTGCAATCAGTGGGCGTGTAGGCGCCCATCAGAGCTACGAATTGCATTGCCTATCTGTTTTGACAGATCATTATTATCTTTTGTTTTTTATGATACCAATGTTCCTTTTTATCTGCTTTTTGGTCATTGGAGATGATACGGAAATTGTCATAATACGTTATAAAAGTTATTTTCGTTATTTTATGTCAAAATGTGTTTCACTGGCTGCGATAGCTTTTGTATTTGTAATAGTACAGTTCATTGCAATTGCATTATCAGGTTATAATCTAAAAATGTCAAACGATTGGAGTTTTGCTCCAAACAATATAAATCATGAGTTATTTGACTTCTTTTCAAGGGTATTTCCCACCCCAACGATAGCCTTAGTGACTTCAATGGTTTATATGTTTTTTGGACTTACGGTTTGTGGAATATATTGTATGTGGGTAACTCACTTTATGAAAGATAAGTGGGCAACAAAAATAATTATATTAGGATATATTGTTAGTGTACTTATATTAAAAACATCATTGTTTCGTAAACTTCCAATTACAGGATTTAACCATATGATAATACTTCATCATAGTATTACAAGTGTTATCCGTTTCTTAATAACAATAATTACTATGGTAATTCTGATAGGAACTATATTAGTTACGATAAAAAAATGTTGGAGATGGGAACTTACCATTAGAAAGGCTAAACTAAAAGGGATAACCCCTTATTATTTACGTACTTTATGTTCGAGGAAAAATCTAATTATTTTATTGGTTAGTTTACTGATGGTTACTATCTGGAACTGTCTTCAAAGCTCATATATTGTGTCTGCAAATGAAGTCATACTAGGTCTATTAGTTGGGCACGGCATAAATACCTTTCACATGATAAGTTTTTTGGAGATGCTAATAATTAACGGACTTCCTATCTATTTAATAACTATATTTATAGAAAAAGTTACAAGTAGTCATTCTTTTTTTATAACAGCAAGGTTAAAATCAAGGAAAGAAATGATGTTAAGTTTACTTAGAGCGACGGGATTCTTCATCTTGTTTTATGGTTTACTATTAATATTTATACCACTTGTTATTACTATGGTACTTGGGCTAGAGTTTAATAGTAAAACTATATCTCTATTACTTTTTGGGGCTGGACTAAGGTTATTGGATATATTGAATCAAGCTTTGTTAATTATAGCTATATATTGTATATCAAAAAACACTATAATAGGATTTGTAACTTTATTGTTACTAAATTTGGTATGTATATTACCATATGAATGGGTGGTATATAATCCAATAGGAATTTCTAGCCTTGCAAGGATAAGTATGATAGAAACAGGTGGACTTATTTCACATATGATTGCATGGAGTATTTTAATCATCTCAGCTTTGTTGTTGTTTGTATGGTTAAGACTACTAGGACATAAAAAACTTTTAAATAATTAGGAGAATATAATATGAAAGAATATATTGAAATAGAGAATATAAGTAAATCATTTAATGGACATGAGGTATTAAGAGATGTATCATTGTCTATTAAAAAAGGAAGAACAATTGGTTTAGTTGGAGGTAATGGTAGCGGTAAGTCTGTACTTTTTAAAATTTTATGTGGATTTGTAAAGCCTGATAGTGGTAAAGTTTTTATACAAGGTAAAGAAATTGGGAAAAAAGATGATTTCCCTGAGAATATAGGAGTTTTTATAAATTCACCTGGTTATATTGGTATATATAGTGGATATAAGAATCTGGAATTCTTGGCTGATATTCGAGGTGTAATAGGAAAAAAAGAGATTAATAGTGCAATGCAAAAAGTAGGACTGGACCCATCAAGTAAAACAAAGGTTGATGATTATTCTCTAGGAATGAAACAAA
>JAEWHU010000026.1 GCA_023387635.1 Bacillota bacterium | reverse complement strand
AGTCATACCCATAACTAATTGACAACTCTCTATTTGGCCTGGAAGAATGTATTTCGTAATTACTCTATGATTTGAAGTTTCTAAGGAACCAAGTTCAACATTTACACAGTTTTCTGGTTTTATTAATACTGTTGGATATGTTTTGTGTGCAGGTGCACTGTTGTAATAGAATTTAGCTGGGTTTTCTTTATCAGCACTATCAAAAGTAATATCTTTTGAACCCATACCAATGTATAAACCGTCTTTATAATCTAATTCATAAGCAGTTCCATCAATTGTAACAGTACCTTTTCCTCCGATATTAATGATACCCATTTCTCTTCTTTGTAAGAAATATTCAGCTCTAATTTCTTCTCCAGCAGTTAATGTTAATGTCCCAACTGGAACAGCCGCTCCTGTAATAATACGATCGATATGGCTATATACAGCTGTAATTTTGTCAGCTACGAAAAGATTTTGAATTAAAAACTCTTCTCTTAATCTGTCCGTTGTATAATTTTTTACGTCTCTTGGTGATGCTGCGTTCCTGATTTCCATAATATTTATTTCCTTTCTTATTGAGTGATTTATGTTTAATAATACTAGTTATCTATTTTCACATTTAGTGTATCATACTAATAATTCTTATTCTTGTCATTTAATCTACTAAAACTTGCATATTATGAACTTTTATACTATAATTACATTGTAACTTAGTTTTACATATGGATTTGCATATAGAAAGGAACCTTTTATGAAGAAATGTCTTTCCTGTAAAGAAGCTGTTGAAAAGAGCGTAGCAAATAAATATTTTGCAATTGCCCATTTATATAATGAAGAAAAACCCATGAATATGCATATTCATGACTGTCACGAAATTTATTTTTCCATATCTGGGGGGAAACAATTCTTAATTGATAATAAATTCTATTCCATCCAACCAGGTGATATATTCTACATAAATAAATACGAAAGCCACTATCTATCACAAATAGATAAGGAAATACATGAGCGTATTGTTATATCCATTCATCCAGAACTTTTAAGAAAACTATCTACAGCTGATACTGATCTTAACCATTGTTTTTCTTATCGTATGAATGGATTTAGTCACCGCATTTCTCTTGATAAAGAAATTCAACAAAGATTTTTATATTATATACATAAAATAACCACTGTGTCAGGATATGGAAGTGATGTATTAGAATTATCTCTATTTTCTGAACTATTTGTACTTTTAAATAAAGTATTTTCAAATCATTGCGAATTAGATGTTACAGAACCAGGTTTTCAATATAATCAGCAAGTAGATGAAATCCTAGATTATATGAATCAAAACATTCATCATCCTATTACTATAGAGCACTTGGCAAAGCAGTTTTTTCTTAGTGAATCCTATATCTGTCGTATTTTTAAATCTGCAACTGGTACAACAATTAATAAATACTTAACTGCTAGAAGGCTTAGTATTGCAAAATCTTTACTAGAGGACGGCATGACTGTGACTGAGGTGTGTGAACGTTGCGGTTTTAATGATTATAGCAATTTTTTAAAAGCTTTTACAAAAGCCGTTGGTATCTCACCAAAGAAGTACGCACAATATAGTGCTACTTAATTACAATTCTAAAAAAAGGCTCTATAATATAGGTTGGGATATGCGAATATATTTATTCACATATCCTTACATATATTATAGAGCAAAAAAACTGGCGTGAATGTTTGTATGTAACATTCACGCCAGCTATTTTATCGCTTTTTATATATTCATTCTTCTACTTCATCTTTTCTCTTAATATCATCTGTAGAATACCACCATGTTTGTAATAATCCACATCTACTACAGAATCAAAACGAACTAAAGCATCAAATTCTTTCGCGGTGCCGTCTGCTTTTTTAGCGATTACCTTGATAATATCTCTTGGTTTTACATCATCTGTAATATTTACATGATAGGTTTCATCTCCAACAAGCCCTAAAGTATCCGCATTTTCTCCTTCAAGGAATTGTAATGGTAATACGCCCATCATTACTAAGTTAGAACGATGAATTCTTTCATAGCTTTCAGCTATAACTACTTTAATACCTAGTAAATTAGGTCCTTTTGCAGCCCAGTCTCTAGAAGAACCCATACCATAATCTTTACCTGCAAGTACTACTAGAGGAGTTTTGTCTTCTTTGTATTTCATACATGCATCATATATGGACATCACTTCTTTTGTTGGCCAATAAGTTGTGTATCCACCTTCTGTGCCACTCGCTATTTGGTTACGAATACGAATGTTTGCAAATGTTCCTCTCATCATAACTTCATGATTACCACGTCTTGAACCGTAAGTATTAAAGTCTTCCTTTTTCACACCATGGTCTAATAAATACTTGCCTGCTGGAGTATTTATACCAATAGAACCAGCTGGTGATATATGATCCGTTGTAATGGAATCTTTAAATTTACATACAACTCTCATGTTTTCTAATGGTTTAATCTCTTCAGGTTCTTTTGCAAGCTCAGAAAAGAAGGTTGGATTTTGTATATAGGTAGATGTATCATCAAAATCATATAAAGGACTTTTCTCTACTTTTATATCATTCCATTTTTCATTATCTTCATAAACTTTTTTATACTCTTCTTTAAATAATTCAGGAGTTACACAAGTAGATATAGCTTCATCAATTTCCTCTCTGGATGGCCAGATATCTTTAAGATAAACCTTTTCTCCATTACCAGTTACTCCAAGTGGTTCTGTATCCATATCAATATTAACAGTTCCTGCAAGTGCATATGCAATAACTAAGATTGGAGATGCTAAATAATTGGCTTTTACTAATTGATGAATTCTTCCTTCAAAGTTACGATTACCTGATAATACTGAAGTTACTAATAGATCATTCTTTATAATTCCTTCTTCAATTTCAGGTAGTAACGCGCCTGAGTTACCAATACAAGTTGCACATCCGTAACCAACTACATGGAAGCCAAGTTCTTCAAGTGGAGTAATTAGTCCTGCATTCTTTAAATAACCAGTAACAACTTTAGAACCTGGCGCAAGTGAGGTCTTTACATGTGCTGGTACAGTCAACCCTTTTTCCACTGCTTTTTTAGCTAATATCCCCGCTCCAAGCATTACATATGGATTAGAAGTATTGGTACAAGAAGTAATGGATGCAATCGCTATGGAACCAGTTCTTAACGTACTACTTCTTCCATCTTTTAGTGTTACTTTACATTCTTTATTAAATTCATTCTCTGTAAGACCATGACCACTATTACCAATTGGTGCTGTAATAGTCTTAATAAATGATTCTTTCATATCTCGAAGTGGTATTAAATCTTGAGGTCTTTTTGGTCCTGATAAGGAACTATCAACTGTTGATAAATCTAGTTCTATCACATGAGAGTATATTGGGTCTACACTATCCTTTGTATGATACATGGAGTTTAGACTCAAATAAGTTTTCACTAAATCAATCTGTTCTTTTGTTCTACCAGTTAATTTTAAGTATTCTAGAGTTTCATCATCCACAGGGAAGAATCCACAAGTTGCACCGTATTCTGGAGCCATGTTAGCAACGGTTGCTCTATCTGCTAATGATAAGCTTTCTAAACCACTACCAAAATATTCAACAAATTTATTAACAACTCCATATTTACGGAGCATTTCAGTTACACGAAGAGCTAAATCTGTAGCAGTTGCCCCTGCTCTTAATTTACCAACAAAACGTACCCCTATTACTTCAGGCACTTGGAAAAATGATGGTTGGCCAAGCATTCCTGCTTCTGCTTCTATTCCTCCAACACCCCATCCTAAAACACCTAATCCATTAATCATAGTCGTATGAGAATCCGTACCCACTAGAGTATCTGGATATATGTATGTTTCATCATCAATCTTCTTTGTACTAACTACTTTTGCTAAGTACTCTAAATTTACTTGATGTACAATTCCTGTTGCTGGTGGTACCACATTAAAGTTATCAAATACTCCTTTAGCCCAACTAAGGAATTTATATCTTTCTATATTTCGTTCAAATTCTTTCTCCATATTCTCTGATAGTGATGTTACACTTCCATAGGAATCGACTTGAACGGAATGATCAATTACTAAATCCACATCTACTTCTGGATTAATTCTATTAATAAATTCTGACCTATTTATATCCTTACCTGTATTCCCTTTAGCAATTTCTTTCTCAATCTCTTTCGAGATGGCATCACGTAAAGAAGCTAAATCAACTACAGCTGGTACGCCAGTAAAGTCTTGTAGAATAACTCTTGATGGTTTAAATGGAATTTCTCTATCGCACTTTCCTTTATCTTTGGTCCAATTAGCTAGTTCTTTAATGTGTTCTTCTGTGATAGCTCTGTCATCACATTGTCTTAATACACCTTCTAATAAAACGCGTATAGAATATGGTAAATGATGAATATCATACCCCTCTTCTTTTAGTGTTTCTAAGCTATAATAATGATAAGTCTGTCCATTTTGCTCAAATTTCTTTAAGGAATTCTCTTTTAGATTTTTAGCCATTGCTACCTCCTAGTTTTCCTATATTTATAAATGCACCAGCAATGACTAACATCATTGTCAGATTATTTTTCTTGATTATAACAAAGGGTACTTATGAAATCAAGTACCC
>JAEWHU010000337.1 GCA_023387635.1 Bacillota bacterium | reverse complement strand
GTACCGCCTCGTGTGGAATATTCATTGAACGAGTTAGGTGAATCTATGAGCCCAATCATTGATGCAATGGAACAATGGGGAACAGAATATAAAAAGAATATGCAATAACAAAAAAGGCCGAACTATTGCGCAATGGAGGTACTATGACAAAAAAAGATGTATTAGAATTAAAAAGAAGATTGAAAAAAAACGAATGTACATTTACAAAATTATGTGGCTGTTATGTGAACGGAGAAAGAAACATCCTTTTAAAACTGGAGGAAACTTTCTTAAATCTAAAGGAAGAAGAATTCTATAAATACCTAGAAATTGCCAAGAAAACTTTATCTGGAACTATTGGAAATAATCTTCTAGAACTTGAATTTCCTCTTGAAGAGGAAAAAGCAGGAGGTAAACAGCAATTCCTACTAGGGTTAAAGGAAAGCCGACTGAAAAACGAAGGCCTATTAGATTCTTTCTATCAGTTAATTATCGATAATTATGATTATGCTGGTAATTATCTTATCCTTATATTCCATGATGCGTATGATGTCATGACTAAAACAAGTGACAATGCTAAATTGGATGAATCTGAAGAAGTATATGAATATCTTCTATGTGCAATCTGCCCTGTTACTTTAACGAAACCTGGACTTGGCTATCTTGAGGATGAGAATCGAATTGGACCACGCTACCGTGACTGGGTTGTTAACCCTCCTGATACTGGATTTATCTTTCCAGCTTTTACGGATCGCAGTACGGATATTCATTCCACTTTGTACTATACCAAGGATGCTAAGGAACCACATAAAGAATTCATGGAATATGTACTTGGCTGCCCTCCAAAACAAACTGCTACAGAACAAAAGAATGCATTCCAAACAATTATTAACAATGCAATTCGTGATGAAAATAAGAGTAACAAAGTCTTTATGGAAATACAAGAATCACTAAATCAGATGGTAGATGAACATGCAGAGTTTAATGATTCTAAGCAAGAGCCACTTCTACTTACAACTGAATCTATACAAGAGATTATTGGAGCTTGTGATTTACCAGAAGAAGTAACGAAAAAAATTGAAACTTCTTATGCGGAACAATTCAAAGACACCCCACCAATTGCGGAACATTTAATCGATAGTAAGGTGCTCGCTGAAAATGCTAGACAAAAGAAAGAACAGGAACTGGTGGAAAAAGTACAGCTACTACAAGAGAAATTAGAAGAAGTTATCTCTTTAAACATAGATGAGAACAATTCTGATAAAAATAATTCTCTGTCTGATGATAATTCTAGCGTCAGTTATGTGAATGATGTTGAAACTTCATTGAATCATGATGAAACTTCCACTGATGATAATATTTCTCCGACTGTTAATCTAGAGGACAACCTCTCTACTGTCCCTAATCCAGAAACTACAATGGTTAATCCTTCTGATACAGAATCAGATTCTACCACCAATAATAATTATGATGTTATTCTTAGAGTTAAACCACAAAAGATTCAGCAGATTACATCACAAGTTATCAATGGTAAAAAGTGCATAGTGATTCCTATGGATGACAATGAGCATGCAGAGGTAGAGGTAGTGTAAACAATGAATCATAGTTAATTACCCCCTTTTGTTAGACTAAATTCTAACAAAAGGGAAACTAACATATACATCTTTTTCTTTTATTTCCAACTTTTTTCTTATCAATGATTTTTTCTATATAACTGGTTGCAAGTGGAACTTTACAGGAAGTATTGCCCATAAACACTTCAACTTTTCCTATCGCTTTCGCCACTTGTAAGGCTTTTGTATTTAAATCTTTTATATAAGCTCCTACACTTATAACAAAACCATTCATATTATATTTAACTTTATTTCTTTCTTCATGAATATTAACTTGAATAAAATCTAAAAGTCGATTTACCTCCTCCAGATCAATCATACTATCGTCAGTTATTGATATATAATTACTGTAAGTACTCCATCCACATGACGAAATCCTTTCATCTTTTGATTTTATCCATTCTCTAGCTAGTTCTAGCCCATATTTACTTTCTGCTGCTACTCCTGCCACTATATACTCAGCTATGGCATCACAAGAAGCCTTCTGTAGCCACCCTCTTATTTCCTCTTTTGTTAAACTATTTGGGTTTATTGAAAGTCCTGCTAAGTACATAGCATCATAATTACCCGTATTGTATAATTCTTTTGCTAAATCATCGTTTTTCTTTACATATTTAACTAATTTTTTCATGTCACCTATTTTTACTCCATATAAAGGTTCACATACACCATGATTCATTAATATGTTTTTAATTTGTGGCGTTCCTAAACTTTCTAGTTGTTCCATAATTGTATTTAGATTCATATATTCTCATATGATGTATTTAGTATCAAATACATCATTACGCTCCTTTCTATTTCAACTTTGTTATAAAGCTTAATAACGACAATGAACATACAGATGTAAAGGCAGTGCAAATAATAAATCATAATGATTAAATGTTTATTTAAATATAATTACTGTAAATAAAGAGATACATTTATTATATCTAGTAACTACTTTAAGAATACAGAATATAATTATACTAAATGAAAAAAGGATGTGTTTCTTTGCCAATCAAGATTTATATTGATCAAGGTCATAATCCAACTGGATATCATAATAGTGGTGCTGTAGGTTTTGGGTTATATGAATCAGATATTAATTATCAAGTTGGTATATATTTAAGAAATTTGCTAAATAGCGATCCAAGATTTGAAGCACGCGTATCTAGGCCTTATCCAACCACAGTTCTAGGTACTAGCAACTCAACTAGTCTAGCAGAAAGAGTTCGTATGGCAAATGAATGGCCTGCAAATTATTTTATAAGTATACACTGCAATTCTAATCCAAATCCAGCTATCAATGGAACAGAAGTTTATATTTATCAATATTATACACAAGCTAATTGGTTAGCAGAACAAGTAATGAGTGGAATCGTCGATATGGTGGGTACCAAAGACAATGGTATTCGTGAAAATAAATCACTGTATGTGTTGCGGAGAACTAGGATGCCAGCTATTCTTGTTGAGTTAGCATATTTAACAAATTATGAAGATTCTATAAAACTAAGAGATAATCAGTATCAATTTGCTTATGGAATCTATTTAGGTCTTTTACGGTATTTTGGTTTCACAAATACGTAATTCCCTAAAATATAGCCCTCCCTGTTAGTCAGGAGTTTAATGCTTCTTATCATTAATAATGTGAATAACCAATCTTTGTAGAAAACCCCTGTTGCTAGATAAAAATCTAACAAAGGGGTTTTACATATTCTCTTATATATCACTTACTAAAGCAACTTAATTATCTCTTCCAAATCTTCAGATAGTTTTTTGGCAAGTTCAAAGTCAGTATTTTTTAAAGCTAATTCTATTTTTGTTTCAATTTGTTTTTTCTTTTGCTCAATTTCTAAATAATCTTTATCAAAATGGTTCGCATAAATCATCTTTCTAAATGCTCGCATACTCATCTTTCTAATCGTCTTATCCTCAATGATTAAAACAGAATCCATACAGTTTACGATAGAATAGAAATCATGAGATATCATTAAAATTGCGCCATTATAGTTTTCTATTGCTTTTTCCAGTGCTAGTTGTGAATAGGTATCCAAATGACTTGTAGGTTCATCAAGTAGTAACATATTCGCATTACTAGAAGAGACTTTAGCCAGTTGAAGTGTGTTTTTTTCTCCACCAGATAAGGATCCGATCTTTTGATTCAGGATTTCTTCGTTGAAGCCGAACTTTAAAAGATAAGATGAAATCTCATCATAAGTATTAAATCCAGCATCAAAGAATTCATCATATATGGTATTAGACTCATTTAGCATCTCGCCTTGAAGCTGAGATACAAAAGCTACTTTAATGTCTTCATGTATCTGGATAGAATCATTGTTGTTTTTATATATATCTCGAAGCAACGTAGTTTTTCCAGTACCATTTGGACCAATAAGAGCAACTTTTTCCTTAGGTTTAATCTCGAAGTTAACATTTTCTAAAAGAATATCATCAAAAGCCACACTGTAATCATTAACTTTTAAAACTATCGTATCTTCTTCGATTTCCTTATCTGTAGTAAAACTAATTTCTGGTTGTTTAATATCTACAAATGGGGCTTTAATTCTACGTGCTTCTAATCTTTCTGCAATCTTTACTCTAGCATATAGGGCTTTTCCTCTAGAAGCTTCTGTATTGTTTGATGCAATAGCTCTTAGTTTATCGATTATTTGCTCATTTCTCTCAATTTCTTCTGTATCAGCAATCGCTAGTTCTTGCAACTCAATCTTAGTTTGAAGTAATGAGAAGTTATAATCTATATATCTTCCATCAAATTCTTGAAGTTCCTTGTTTTCAAGATGGATAATTTTATTAAAACAATGATTTAATAAATACCTATTGTGGGTAATAACTAGCATGATTCCTTTGTGTGAATTAATTAGATTTTTAAGAGAATTAAGATTGTCAAAATCTAAAAACACATCGGGTTCGTCCATAATCATTACGTCTGGACATGTTAGCATTTCCTTAATCACTTGAATAAGTTTAAATTCGCCACCACTAAGTTTTGATACTGTTAAATCTTTAATCTTGCTTAGATTCGCTAGATTTAGTTTCTTATTAATGATGCTTTCAAAATCATCTCCACCAATTGCATTAAATGCATCTAATGTTTCTTGGTACTTTTCTAGTAATGTTTCAATATCCGAAGAAGTTTCCATCTCAGCACAGATAGATGTTATCTCATTTTGTAGCTTAATAAATTCTTCTCCTAAATATTCGAAAACAGTAATTTCTTTCGTTTCGTCTAGCCTAGAGAACTGGCTTACATACCCAATTCTACAACCTTGTTCTATCTCTAACTTTCCATCGAATAAATATCTTTCTGGGTCCATAATTATATCGATCATTGTACTTTTTCCACTACCACTTGCTCCAATAAAAGCACAATGTTGACCCTCTTCTAATGTAAATGAAATTTTATCAAATAGATCCTTCTGCGGAAATGAGTAGGATAAGTTTTCAACTTTTATCATATTAACACCCATTGCATATCACATCTGTTTACAGATGTGATACTGCCACTAATAAAATAGAGTGAAAGAATCACATCGTGGCAACCTTTCAAAATAACTATTTTCTTTCACTCTTTACTTCTTCATCTGCCAAAGCGGATATTCGTAATACGCTTCGCTAGTATACGCTCAAAAAAGAGCTTATAAAAATAAGCTCTTCAATATATTATCTTATCAATTGTAATTTTACAATTAATTTTAATGTATTTAAGACAATCTTTTTGTTTATTATTTGTAGAATAACACTTTTTATAAATAATTTCAATCTTTTATATTATTCTTGTCGACTCTCGAGGTGATTATACGACATCGGGATAAACTATGTATACTTTACTCCGCCTCTCTAAGTCGTTCAACAACACTTCGTTTCCCTTCTGATTTAAAACATAGTGCAGGAACAATCATAGCAAATACTGCAAGGATTGGTATGCAAAGAATGGTTGGTAACACTGTATAATTCAGAGTGGAGAACCACATTCCTCCAACTAGTAGCGATGCTAAACTATAGCCAATACCAACACCAACGGTTAATACTAACATTATTGTGAGCCCTGCGTAAATTAACCCCTCAAAAATCAACAACCTGTTCATCTGCCTTTTGGTCATTCCAATACTTTGTAGCATAGCACACTCTTGTCTTCGTGATATAATTGAAGTAATAATTGTATTGATAAAATTCATAATACCAATGAATGCAATGATAGTACTAAGTAAACTGCCAATGCTTAAAAACGTATTTTTTAGATTCTCAAACTCGGCGATTACAGAAGATTTCGATTGGAATTTTAAATCCTTATTAATATTTGCACAGTAATCTGTTAAGAAGTTTTCCATACCTTTTTCATATTCGTCTTCCACATCAAGCATTGTTACCATAGGTACTTCTTTTCCTGTTTGCTTTATATATTCACCAGTTGGCAATATGATTTCAGGTGTTATTATATGGGAATGTTGACAGGTAAATCTGTAAGGTAAAGCCCCTATTGCCATAACCTCATACTCTTTGCTCTGGCCATTTTCCAAATCAAGTGTCACTTTTTGCCCTACCTCATAATAGTTATATTTACTGTTGTTAAATTCAAAGGTATTTACAATGATATAATTCCCCGTGCTGAATTTTTCGCTGTCAAACTTTCCATCATAGAAGTTTAGTTTTGTAGCTGTAAAATCATCAATGCCATATAAATGTGTAAATACTATATTTTGTGTTATTACATAATCAATGGATTCCATATAAGAAGTTGGTAATTCACTGCCTATTCCTTCTTTGATTTCTGGTATAAGCATTTTGATCTGTTCATCAGTCTCCTGAGGTAATTCAGAATAATAAACAGAACCTATATCTTCAATGCCCGATTGTGAAGTTACATCTTTTAAAACCTGTTGGCTTATGGTTTCTTTCGTTGCAAAATCTACGGTGAAATTGCCAAATCCTATATCATTTATCAAAAAATCACCGACTATTTGCGATTCTACATACTTATCCATATCAAAACCATTTACAATGGAAAAGGTAGTGTTTAGCATAATCAAGCTTAGCGATAAAGAAATCGTAACAAGAATCATCTTTTTCTTATTGCGCATTACATTAGCTAGTGCCATTTTAAATAGATTCACACCACCACTTTTACGTGTTGATTTTTTCGATACAATGCCATCGCTACTGCGAAGTGCTTCAATAGAACTGACCTTACTTGCGATTTTTGCAGGCTTTCTAGTACTGATACGAACGGTGATAAGTGCAAAAAAAGCAGAACCTATAAATATAATGGGATTGATGGAATAGGCAACCGTTGTGGTGGAAGTAAGACTTATGACTGCTGGGGTTAGTATAGCACCTATTCCATAACCTATTATGAGTCCCACTGGGATACCCACGATACACAATAGAAGTGTCTGCATACCAATAAGTGTTTTAATCTGTTTGCCTGTTGTACCAATCGTTTTTAACAAACCGTAAAATTTAATATCTTTTTGAATAGATATGTAAAAAATATTAGAAATTATAAGATATCCACAAAATATGATTAATAAGAGCGCGCAGATTATACCAAACATTGTGCCAATATCCATGTTTTCACCATTACCAATATATGCCCAGTTTACACCAAGGTCAATCTCATCACCTGGAATATAACCATTATCTGTTATGACTTTTAACATTTTTTCTTCAATATTGCGTGTATTTACAAAATTTACATCTAAAAATATCTTACCAATTTCCGATTCATTTTTACTTGTATCAAGATCTTTTAACTGTGTCTGTAGATATTCTTCGCTGATAAAGACTTGACTAGCGTTCATTATTCTGTCACCTTGCCAGTAGCCACAAAGGGTGAATGTATCCGACCTTAGTTCACCATTTAGGGAGTATTCAAGTGGAATTTTTGCACCAAGTTCAGGTTTGATCCCAAGTAAATCAAGAGTGATATCGTCCAGTGCTATCTCGTCATATTTTTGTGGCAATCTACCAGTTGTCGGGTTTGAAAACATATGCTCTGCGTTTTCTTCACTGGAAATAAAGCGTATTTCTGTCTGCCTACTGCGAAGTGCCTCATTTTCTGCAAAACCCAATATAATAGTGTAACCACTCTCTTTTATAGATGGATGAATCGAAAGTTTATTATATTCCTCCTCATTAAGTGCCTTAAAAGTTCCGTGGCTATCACCGCCAACTTGTCGCATGGTGGCTTCCTCAAAAGAGGCTAAAATATTTGCACTTATGGTGAACAAACTTGTAAACAAAATACTTGTGAGTATTATGGAAAATATCGCAAAAAGGTTGCGTAGTTTATTCGCTTTAAAACTTTTATTTGCAAGATTTTTAATGACCTTTTTATTTTTCACTTTAAGCACGTTGACCACCACCTACGATTAGACCGTCTTCAATACGAACAATGCGGTCGCTAAGCTGCGCGATTTCTTCATTATGAGTAATCATCACAATTGTTTGTTTAAACTTTTCACTTGTCACTTTAAGTAAGCTTAAAACATCTTGACTGGTTTTACTGTCAAGGTTACCAGTTGGTTCATCAGCTAAGATTATGGCAGGTTTTGATGCAAGTGCCCTTGCAATTGCCACACGTTGTTGCTGACCACCTGAAAGGTTGTTTGGTAGATTGTTCAGTTTGCTTTCAATCCCTAAGGTCTCAATGATTTTGTCCACATATTCTTTGTCTGGTTTATTTCCGTCAAGCTCTATGGGTAAAACAATATTTTCATAAACATTCAAAATAGGTACAAGGTTATAATTCTGAAACACAAAACCGATTTTTCTTCTTCTAAAAATAGTTAGTTCTTCATCTTTTAATGAAAAAATGTCTTTACCGTCCACTATAACAGTTCCACTTGTGGGACGA
Source organism: Bacillota bacterium (assembly GCA_023387635.1). Taxonomy (GTDB): domain Bacteria; phylum Bacillota; class Clostridia; order Lachnospirales; family Lachnospiraceae; genus Anaerocolumna. The sequence continues at coordinate 14,337 of JAEWHU010000337.1, read as the reverse complement.
TCTAATCCTCCAAGCATATGTAAAAGTGTGGATTTTCCACTACCAGATGTGCCGACAATTGCCACAAATTCACCTTTTTCCACTGATAAATTCACTCCGTCTAGAGCGTGAACCGCTGTATCCCCACTGCCATATATTTTCCTCAAATCGGTAGTTTCTAATATTTTCATTTCATTTCCTCCAAAAAAAAATAGTTTGTATAATATCACTACAATACAAACTATATCACGCAATTCTTTCCATAGTCTTTCTGAAATCTAACAGTTTTGAAAGATTTGATATTATTTCATCGATAGAAATACTGAAAAGGTAGAGCCTTTTTTAATTTGTGATTTTACTTTAATATATCCGCCCTCACTTGATACAATTTGTCTTGCAAGGTAAAGTCCAATTCCCACTCCTTGTACGTCGCTCACATGAATAGATCGGTAAAATCGACCAAAGATTTTTGCAGTCTCTTCTTCACTAATACCGATACCATTGTCAGTAATATCGATCCTGCAAAATAGCTCATATGCTGTCACTGAAATAGAAAGTTCTTCATCGTAATCAGAGTACTTTACAGCATTATCCAAGATATTATAAATAGCTTCAGTCGTCCATTTGAGGTCAAAAACAGCAGATACATCAGTGTTAGTGCAGATGATTTTTATGTTTTTTTCCATAGCCTGTGACTTAATATCTTCCACAGCCAAATCTATAAGAGGCTGAACCCTTTGATATATCGGGCATACTGCAATAATACCAGTTTCAAGCCTTGAGATTTTCACAAGTGACGATATCAAAAAATTTAGTTTTTCGGCCTGGGATATCAACGCCTTAACGCATTGACTATCTTTTTCAGGTAGGTTACTTTCATCTAGTAGCTCTGTATAGAGCAACATATTTGCAATGGGGGTCTTAGTTTGGTGAGAAATATCTGAAACAAGCTCATTTATGCGTAATTTTTCTTCTTCTAGCTGCACTTTACTAGATAAAGTCATTGCAAGAAAATGGCTTAACTTTGTTTCAAGTGCGGACATTTTGGTTTCGTCAAAAGTATTTTCAATTGGCTTGCCTGCAATTGCATTATCAATCATAATGTCAAGTCGATTTAATATTTTATCAATTTTAAAAATATTCATCCTTCCACCGCCCATGTATAACCAATGCCGTATATTGTTTTGATGTATTTGGGCTTAGATGGATTTTCTTCTAACTTGTCACGAAGGCGCTTTATTGTAACAGATAAAGCGTTTTCGTCCACATATTCTAAACCATCAGTCCAAATTCGATCCACTAGTGTTCCACGTTTTAAAGTAGTACCTTTGTTATCTAATAGTACTTTCAAGAGTTTTTGCTCCGTTTTACTAAGCTCCATTCGTTGTGAATTTCTACAAAACTCCATTGTATCAAAATCAAATTTATATGTATCAATATTGTAAGCACTTGAAGCTGTATTCTGTACTTTTCTAAGCTGTGTATTCACTCTGGCACGAAGGACTGCGAGACTAAAAGGTTTCGTAATGTAGTCATCAGCACCCATTTCTAGTCCAGTAACAATATCCATTTCCATATCATTTGCTGTTAATAAAATGATAGGTATATTACTTTTTTGTTTCACTTCACGCAAAAGTTCAAGACCACTTCCATCTGGTAAATTTATATCTAATATTAATAAATCAAACTTTTGGTTTGTTAATTTGTTTTTTGCCATTGAAATAGTAAAACATTGTTCTAATAATATTTCTTCGCTATGCAATGCTAGAGTAATTCCATTTGACAACGCCCTATCATCCTCAATAATCAGTATGTTTTTGATATGACCACCTCCAAAACGGTTAATAATTCTTGCATTTCACATGCAATTTTTTTTTCGTACTTTTAGTTACTGTACTATCTTACCATGGGCAACAAAAAAAATCCATGATCGATTCGTTCATCAATTAAATATGCATAACAAAGAAGGAGGACCTTAATGCCATTTAGGCAATTAAAGTTCTCCTTTTTGATGACTTATTATACAAGACATTCCGATTGTAAAGTATTATTGTCACTACTTAATTGTAACCAATCAATTTTAAACTATACAAAAAGTATTGAAGTTAATCTATTCGCATATTTTATTTTTAAGAAATAACGTTTTAGTTTGGGAATTATTGTAACAAAAATAGCATAATATCTAAACAGAGGTGCATAAAATATGAGAAAATTAAAAGTCATAGTTTTGGTAATCTATTTATTTCTATTGAGTGGTTGTTCGTCTCAACACCTAAGGAAGTCTATTTCCAATGAAATAGGAATCCACTTACCAAAAAAAATTGAAATAAGTTCTTATGATGCCCATTCAGGTTTTAATGGAGACGGAACTACATTCACAATGATTAAGTTTAAAGAGAAAGATATAGAGAAAGTTCGAACAAATATCAAAGAAAATGATAATTGGAACGAGCTACCCCTTACTGAAAACCTACAACTAATAATGTATGGTGGAACAAAAAACAATGTTGAGTACATGTATCATTTAGCAAAAGAAGTTGGAATGCCAATAGTACACAATGGTTATTGGATATTTATTGACAGATTTGATAATTTGAATACACTAAATGATGACTCAAAATTATTTGACAGGCATTCTTTTAATTTCACAATAGCTATTTATGATACAGATACTGATATCTTATATTATTGCAAAAATGACACATAGGTTAATGATTTATCCCATTAAATTGTTGTATTCATTTATAAACTGCCTTTCACTATATATGTGACATATTATTCTATCATGTTCATAATATATGATTCAATTTCTTCAAGTGTAGTTGCAGATGCTATAGACTCATAAGATTGTTTATTGAATATTAATCCATTATCTGAATTAAGAAATGCAAATCTTTCCCCATCTAAAAAGCCGTACCCAGCAATATCCATCAAATATATTTTTGCTCCGTTTTCTTCTCTATATGATGTTTCATCGTATTTCATTGGCATAAATATTCCTGTCATTCCTATTCTCATAGAAGAAACAATTTCCGTATCCGTGACATAAACATTGGTATTAATGGGACAAGGTATTAAAACGGAGACAACATCACCAACGGTTCCATGCCCTCTGTAAATCTTCTCTATCCTGATGTTAGCAATAGCACTATATTCCTTTGAACCATTAAAATCAATCTTTATATTCTTGATATCCTCAATCTTACCCATGAAGATATCAGTATTGTATTTATTAAAAAGTTCTTCTTCCGTTAGTTCTATTAAACTCGTACTTAACTTAATAGATGGAGCTTTATTAATATATTTTACTGATACATTACCAACAGAATTCGGAAGCTCAAAATCCGAGTTACCACCAAAAACTTTCACACTTACAATCAATACCACCGCACATGCAACTGTAATAAATACAGGATATAGCTTTTTAAGTCTCTCTTTTACTATAACTTTATCCTCTTCAGGTTGCGATACATGAGAAGATACATAATCCAAAGTTTTTGTGCTTAAATCATCGCTAAATCGTATATTGTCAATCGCTGATTTATATCTATTTTTATTCATCATCAAGTCCTCCTATCCTATTTTTTAATATTTTGCGTCCACGAGCTAAACGTGTACTAATTGTAGAAATTGGTACCTTTATAATATCCGCAATTTCTTTTATAGAATATCCTTCATAATAGTAAAGATGAACAGGTATCCTATATTTTATATCCAAAGATAGTACTGCCGACAAAATATTGTTTTGCTCTGGTGGTAGATAGGGTATATCCTCTGTTAATGGGTTATTGCTTTTAAACCAACCACTTTTGAGATGGTTTTTACATTTGTTTATTGTAACTCTAATTAACCAAGCTTTTATATGTTCCTCATTCTCAAATATAGGGTGCTTTTGCATGAGTATTAAGAATACTTCTTGTGTTATGTCCTCAGCATCAGTTGTATTTTTCAAATACGAAAAAGCTGTTTTTGCAACAGTTTTAGAATATTTTATAACAGATGATTGAATAAATTCGTTGAGGTCACTTTGCTTTTCCATTGCCTTATCAACTCCTTTCACTATATATACAACTAAGAAGTCATATTTGTTTCACCTGATATAGAATTCTATAAAAAATCATAAAATTCATTACACGATTCTATACAAATTTTAATGGTCTATAATGCAAGTATAAATTGAAATAAAATAAGTGTTTTAAAAATCTATTGTAATGTCGACTTATTCCGAATTATGTTGACATTCCAATAGATTTTAGCTAAATTTTAATTACAATATAGTAGAATGGAGTTTCTAAATATGTCAAATATTAAACTACGTCCCCACCATGGGTTATGTATCGCCTTTTTTGAAGGAAAAGGATATGACGATAATTTTGTTGAAAATATGAAGAGCGTTATTATCTCTCTGAGTCAAAATCCAAATGTGACTCTTATTACTGATGAGGATGTTATATGCGTAGCTTGTCCAAACAATATTAATGGATTATGTAACTGCATAGATAAAGTAGATAGATACGATAAAATGGTGTTAAGTCTTTGTAGCCTTCCTAAGGATACTGTACTTCCATGGGAAACATATAAGGCTTTAGTAAAGGAAAAAATCATCAACGCTGGTATGCTTGGCACTGTATGTGGTGATTGTCAGTGGGCATACATTTGTCTTAAAAAGGCTTTATAATTATTTAAACCAATGAATTTGATTGATATTATTATTTGATTACTATTATTATTTATTTTCAATTATTATTTGGTTACTAATATTATTTAGTTACTATTATTATTTAGTTACTGTAATTTCAGTAGATACCGATTTGCTATATCTTGTTCCTAGTACATCATCATGATCAAATGAACATGAAATAGTGGCTGATATTTCATATGTGCCCGCTGGAAGAATTAACTCTTTCTCTGAATAAAATTTCTCATAGAAATCAGCATGAGGATCTTCAGCTGACCAACCGCCTGATTTTGAGAAATCAAATCGAAGGATTTCACCTTTTTTGATTGTTGTTGTCATTAAGATGTCGTTGCTCATATATAGTCCATCGAAGTATTTATCATCTTTTAAAGCAAAGCCTACAAGTGGGTCTGCGCTATATATGGTTATACTGTCTTCTTCACCAATATATTCTAGTGTCGCATAAGAGTTTATTATCTCTTCCTCCGTATACTCATACTTATCTACATATAACTTTAAGTCAAATATCTCATCCTTCATGTTTTCGGTGATGGGTGTAATTTCTTTCTTTTTTTCTCCGCAACCAATAAAGGTAATTAAAGTAATAAAAAAGATAATGCTTATTATTAAATATTTTTTTCTATTCATAACATCCTCCATTGATTATATTCATTTTATTTTGCTGGATATACTTTTAGCCATCCATATATCAGGTTTTCCAATACCGTTAGCATCGGGTATTACTCCGACTATTTTGTAGCCAATCTTTTGATAAAATTCATAAGGATGTCTTTTTATATTCTTTATGTTATTTATCTTTTCAAATGTATCTGCAAACAGATTTGTATTAGAAAGAGTTGTACTACCTGTTTCATCATCGCTACCAAGATATATGGTTAGACATCCCTTTTCATGTAAAATTCTCTCAAGTTCATTGCATAATTTAGTACCAATGCCTTGAGAGTGATATGATTTGCTAACTACAAGGGGATGCAGTTCCCATGCAGTAACACCATATTGTGGTATCGCTCCCACAAATCCAACAAGCCTTCCATTATCTATAGCAGCAATTGCAACTCTTTCTTCATCAAGACACTTTAATACCTCTTCGTTGGCACAATCGCTGTACGAATTTGGAAACGCTTGTATAAGTAGATCTGCTGCTTCTCTGATATATTGTTTGTTGTCTATTGTAAGTTGTATTATGTTCATATATGCTCCTCCTAAGCTTAATCATAAAATTTAGTATAAGTAAATTAGATTAATTATCATAATATTGTAAGCGACATTTTATCTCTTACAATATGAAGATTTATTATCTTATAGAAAGAATTAACTATATGATTATTGTAACAATAAATTAAAATTATTTCTACCATTATATGTATATATTATCTAATATACTAAATTAAAAAATGCTAAATGCATCTACTTTTCAGAAGGAATAGTTACTTTAACATAACTTTCTATATTGTTATATTTCATTCTAATGCTATAATAATAAAAATACAGAATAACAAGTTTGCAACAAAGGAAAGGTAATAGTAATGGAAAAATACATTTCAAATATAATCCCCCCTAAAATAAGTATTGCTCCTATGGTTGATAAAACGAATAGACATTTTAGATATTTTACTAGACTTATGACAAAAGATGCTCTTCTTTACACAGAAATGGTAACAGCTCAAGCAATAATTAATGGTGATAGAGATAAAATATTATACTTTAATAAAGAAGAAGGTAATGTGGCACTTCAAATTGCAGCCTCTAACCCTGAAGATGCTTACAAAGCAGTTAGATTAGCTGAGGATTATAATTATAGCGAAATTAACTTAAACTGTGGGTGTCCATCAGATAGAGTTTCAGGCAACTTAATGGGAGCAGCATTAATGTCCTCAAAAGAATTAGTTTATGAAATACTATGTGCAATGAAGGAAGCTACAAGTAAGCCTATTACTATTAAACATAGAATAGGAATCGATGGAACTGGTGTAATAGAGGATAAAAATGCTAAGGAAATTATGGAAGGTTATGACGACTTACTAGAATTTTTAGATACCGTATCGAGAGCTAAGCCTGATAGATACACAATTCATGCTCGCTCTGCTATATTAAAAGGCCTAAGTCCAAAGGATAATAGAGAAATACCACCTCTTGATTATGATATGGTTTATAAGCTAAAAACAGATTTTAATTATTTAAATATCGAAATTAATGGTGGTTTTAAAACGCTAGATTCAATAAAAGATGCACTAACAAAAGTTGATGGTGTAATGCTAGGAAGAGTTGCTTATGAAAATTGTTATCTTTTAGCCCATTTACATAAGCTTTATAATGAACTTGCAGATGACAATACAATATCAAGAGGTGAATTAATAAAAGCTTATATGTCTTATATTATTGATGAGTTAGAAAAAGGCACTGGTGCTCACACTTTAATTGCTCCTCTTCAAAGTTTATTCCAAGGTCAAAGAGGGAATAAAGTTTATAGGCAACTATTATCTTCATCATATATAAAAAAAGATAATGTGATAAATACAATTAACATGGTACTCGAAAAAATGCCATCATCTATACTATGGGAAACAGGGAACATATAAAACTTATAGCACAAATTAATTGAGGCATGACACAACCAATTGCGAGTGATTCGCTTTTAGTTATGTCATGCCGTCATATTTGATATGTCCTTTAAATGAAACTATGAAATTTTACTAGTATTCTCTTTATAAACTTAACTTTCAAATTTCATTAATTCTCTCCATATTTCGATTTCTTTAACAGCTGCTTCAATAGATTCTGAACTATGAACAGCATTTTCTTGTATTGATTGTCCAAACATATATCGTATCGTTCCGGGTCTTGCCATTTTAGGATTCGTTGAGCCGTTGATTTCACGAACAATACTAACTACATCTTCACCTTCTAGTACTATAACTATAACTTCTGAAGAAGACATGAAATCAACTAGACTATCATAAAACTCTTTTTCTTTGTGTGCTTCATAATGTCTTTCTAAAACTTCTTTTGTAGGAATAACTCTGTGTGCATGAATTATTTTTAAACGATTATCTTCGTAGTAAGAAATAATTTTACCCACTAAATTTTTAATAACTGCTTCTGGCTTAATAATAACAAGCGTTCTTTCCATACAATCCTTGGCACCTTTCGATTCATTAGATTTATATAAGAAGTGTTCATATTAGCAATATTCTTATACACTGTCATTATAACATGAAATGATTTCTAATAATAGTAATATTATGTAATTTTTAATGTTAAAAAAGCAGCAGATCAAATAAAAAGTACTAAATTCATAGAAAAATTTTGAATTTAGTACTTTTTTATTTTATAGTAAATGAATTATACTCGTTAAATTATACTTTAATATACCAAATTTGTTTATTACTGCTTTATTTATTACTTCTATAATTATTATCCTTCTTTTTATTTTTTCTAATAATTATATATGTTACCGCAGATGATATTGCTAGAATAAATAGAACGATTAGCCCAAAGACACCTATTGTTAACCAAGATTTATCTTCACCGTCATTTGATACATCAGACTCTAATTCAGATATATCCATTTTATCTTCATCATTTGAATTTGATAAATTCTCTTCTAATTCATCAACATTTAGTGTATCTTCATCAGATAATTCTGTATTTGTACCTTGGGTATCTTCATCAATAAGCTCTGTACTTGAATCTATTGTGTCTCCATTAGATACTCCTGTATTTAATAAATTCTCTTCTGATTCACCTACATCTATTGAATCTTTATCAGATGATTCTGTATTTGGAACATTTTCTTCTGGTTTAACTGTATCTACTTTATCTTTATTAGGTAATTCTGTATTTGGTAGATTTTCATCCGGTTCAAATATATCTACATCATCTTTATTTGGCAAATCTGTATTTGGTAAACTTTCATCTGGTTTAACTGAATCTACTTTGTCATCATCAGGTATATCTGTATTTGGTAAATCTTCTTCATCTAAAAGAACTCTTACATTAATTTGCTTTGTAGTGCTTGCTCCCTTGCTATCACTTACTCTATATACTACTTTATACTCTCCTGCAACCTCTTTATTTACTGTGTTTACTATTACTTCAATTTTAGATGTTAAATCTCCATCTTCATAGTCATTGGCTGTTGCATACTGTTTTGCTTCAAATATATCCCCTACTTTTATTACAACATCCTCTGCAAAGATTTTTGGAAATCTATTTATGAATGTAAGCCTTGGAAATACTGTTACATAACATTCTGCTTGTACATTACCTGATTCAGCAATTATCTTAGCAGTCCCAATACCTACTGCTTTTAAATTACCATCTTTGTCAACAGTAACTATAGTTTCATCACTTGATTTAAAAATTACGGTCTTATCTATAGCATTAGATGGTCCGACTTCTGCAGTTATAAGCTCCATATCTCCTAAACTTAAAACTAAATCAATTTTATCTAGTTTAATAGAATCAACCTCTACTAGATTAACATAAGCTGAGTTTATATTAACATCATCTAAATCTGACATTGGATTCCACTCAGATTCATAACCACTTGAGTATACATTCTTCATTGTATATTTAGATACTTCTTCTATTGTTAATCTATTTCTCGTATCACTTAATTTAGCACCTGGCCCGTAACTTCCAAATTCATAAAATCTAGATGTTGAAGCTAAAGAATCAGCGCTCATATCATCCCAGCCCTTGCTTGTAATGTGTGAACCCATGTAACAATTTAAATATGCGACTGCTGGTGTAACTATCCTATCTGTTATACTACTTGGTCTCCATGGCCTACCAAGTGATACTGAATTATCAGCTATATTATCAAGACCTATCAGTCTTGAGTTCATTATTAAATATCCATACTCATTAGAATCCCAAGTATCTGCTGCTGTTATATAACCATTGGTTGGAGGCGTGTTTCTGTTATAAGAAGCAATATCACAGTCATTAAACACAGCTTGTGCACGCCCAAATATAAAGTCAACATCACCTTCGATATAGCATTTATAATAATATTGTCTAGCAGGTGAAGAAGAACTTGCATCTGCTAGAAGTGTATCTTGATTACCAATAAATCTACAATTTACAAATATACTTTTATCAGCTTGGTTATTTAAAGCAACAGCTTGTTCGTTTTCTTTACCTAATTCTTTAAATGAATTTTCTATCGTTAGGTTTTCAGCTGTAAAGCCTACTGCAGCTTTTTTTATTGTTACACTGGCACTTTTACTTGTTCCATACTTTTCTCCAGTTTCTGGATTTATAGTTCCATTAGCAGCATCATATGTTAAAATAGTTTTATCACTATCTTCACCTATTAAGCTTATATATAGAGCCCCTATGGTTAGCTTTTCTTTATATATGCCATTTTTTATAAATATAACTACACGTTCTTTATTTTTACTGGATACTGAATTTATTGCCTCTTGTACTGTGCTATATGTTTTGATTCCTTCAACTTCTTGACCTTGTATTCCCGTATAATTAGAATCAACTATAATATCAAACATAGAATTCGATGTGTAAACTATGTTATATGCTTTTTTAGTCGTTTTATTATCATCTGTTGTCTGATATATTTCTATTGTATTTCTTCCTGGTTTTAACTTAAAATCATATTCAAAGACTTCATTCGCTAATTTTTTTAAATTCTTTAGTATGATTTCATTATTTTGTCTTATAGTAATTATTCCATCCTTATTAGTAAACCCAGCAATCTTAACAATAGCATTATACACGGTATCATTTGGTTCTTCCGTCATAGTAAAAGTAGCTGCATCATCTCCATATTGTAGATTGTAAGGATTACTATTATTTGGTATAGCCATAACAGCTTGAGAATCATGACTTACTCCATCCTCATTTTTAGCTACTATAATATAGTAGTATGTTTCAAAATTAATAACATCCTCATCTATAAAGGTAGTTTCTGATGCATCAATTGTATCTATCTCAATAAAGTTATCTTTATTTCTTACCGATCTCTTAATAACATAATTTTGTGCTTTTTCTACTGGATTCCATGTTAATTCAACGCTAGAATCCCCAGATACTGCTTGTAGATTTTCTACTGTATCTACTGGTCTTTCTTCTAAATTAGAATCATAGTAAACCTTATCTACAGTTTCTATTCTAATATTATCAAATGTTGCTATAGCTGGACCCTCACTTCCTCCATTGCTTACAACAAAACCTACATTCCATGCAGTATCCATATTCGAAACAACTTGAGAACCTGTAATGGTCTTTTCTTTTGAAAAACTCTTATCTTCTGAGATATAATAAGTAAACGTAGTTGATGCTTTTACTATTTTTATATATAGATTTTTAGACGATGCTGTCAATCCTGATATAGCTGCAGCGCCCGATTTTCCAATCAAGTTATCTCTATACGCATATCTATATTGATTTTTACTAGGTTCAACATATACACCAAAATAATCTGCATTATTTGTAGTATTATTATCACGTATGAAGATTCCTGCTTGACCATACTTCGCTTTACTCATATCAAAATCAATTAAACGGGCTGTTATAGTTGCATCCCCATTCACTTCATAGTTAATGAATGTATACTCATCTGTAGTACCTATATCTTTACCTATGTATGTTCCACTACCTTCAATTGTGAAAAATTTATTAGCAGTATCAAAATTAACATAAGAAGGTTCTGAGTTGCTACCTATAATACTATTTATAAATCCTTTCGGTAAAAAAACCTCTCTGTCATCTGAATTGTCAGGCTCTTCTTGTTCAGGTTCGTCATCTGGATTAGATTCATAAACTATTCCATTAGAATCCTTTATAATCACATCTTCATATATTGCAGTAGCTGGTTGACTGCTACCTCCACTACTAACAAAAAATCCAACGTTCCACGTCTCATCTCCACCGATTAAAGTTTGTCCACCTGATGTTATTAATGTTTCAAAGTTTTTATCATAGGATAAATAATATTTGCAATTGCTTCCTAATTTTTCAAGTTTTATATATAAACCTTTATCTTCTGATGTTATTCCTGAAAGTTTTGCTGCACCAGTACCTCCTGTTGCATTATCTCTATATGCATATCTATATTGCCCTTTACTTGGCTCAACATATACTCCAAAATAATCTGAATTATCGGTTTTATTGTCATCACGTATCACTAGACCAGCTTGACCATATTTAGCATTGCTCATATCAAAATCTGTAAGTTTCCCAATGATTGTAGTATTTCCTTCAACTTCATAACTTACAAAATGATAATTATCCACTGCACCTTGATCTTTGCCTATTGTTATTCCGTAACCTTCTACAATAAATTGTTTTGTTAATTCATCAAGAAAAGCATTTCCTAAAATATTGTTATTCTCACCAATTGATACACTAGTAAATCCATACGGTAGTGAATACTCTGTGTTCGCGTTAACACTACCCATCATTATATTTGCATTTCCTAATACTAAACCAAGAATTAGTAGTGTACTTATAACTCTCATACTAATTTTGTTCATCACTTGATAATTTTCTCCTTTACTTAAAATAACTTTTGCATAAAAAAAGACTATACGTATACATGATTTCTATTTGTATAAATATAGTCGGTTGCATCACTAACTCCATATATCCGAGATGCCCAAATTACAGGATATATATCATCGTTCCATGCTCATATTTTTATGCTTTTATATATTATTATAAATAAAAATATTTTTCAATAATTTTTCTGTATTTCCTTAATTTTCATAATTAAACCCATAGCATATCACAGACTTGACCTATGATACTGCCACAATTAAAAAGTGTGAAAGAATCGCATCTTGGTAATATTAAATCAACTTGAATTTGCTTTTATGAATCGTTTTTGGTATCATATGATGTGCAATAACATTACGATGAAAAAAGGTGGATAAAAATGGATAACCAAGAGCAAAAACATAAGAGACGTCCCAGATATAAAGGAACTCATCCTAAAGCTTTTAAGGATAAATATAAAGAACAACAACCAGAATTATATGCAGATACCGTGGCTAAAGTTATTCAAAAAGGTAGTACTCCTGCTGGTATGCATCGTTCCATTTGCGTTAATGAAATATTAGAATTTTTGCAGATTACTCCTGGACAAATTGGATTAGATGCTACACTTGGGTTTGGTGGTCATACTTTAGAAATGCTTAAATGTTTAGATTCACAGGGGCATTTGTATGCAACTGATGTAGATACAATTGAATTACCCCGTACTAGAGAGCGTTTAGAGCGCTTAGGTTATGGACCAGAAATCTTAACAATTAAACAAACGAACTTCTCTAATATAGACCAAGTTGTTTTAGAATCAGGCCCACTTAACTTTGTATTGGCAGATTTAGGTGTATCTTCCATGCAAATAGATAATCCTGACAGAGGCTTTTCATTTAAGAGTGAGGGACCTTTAGACTTACGTCTAAATCCTAGTAAGGGCATCTCTGCTGCCGAACGTTTAAAAACTATTTCACAAGATGAATTACACTTTATGTTATTAGAAAACTCGGACGAGCCTCATTCAAAAGAAATTGCTCGTGCCATAATTTCCGAATTGAAAAAAGGAAAAGAAATAGCAACAACAACTAGGCTGAAAGAAATTATACAAGATGCTCTAAAATTCATTCCTGAAAAAGAAAGAATCGATGAAGTAAAAAAATCTTGTCAGAGATGCTTTCAAGCACTTCGAATTGATGTTAATAGTGAATTTGAAGTGTTATATGAATTTTTAGAGAAGCTTCCCACTTCCCTTGCACCTGGTGGACGCGTTGCAATACTATCCTTCCATTCAGGAGAAGACAGGCTCGTTAAAAAATCATTTAAGCGTTTACATAGTGAAGGTATTTACAGTGAAATATCCCCTGATTTTATCAGGCCATCTAAGGAAGAATGTAGTACCAATGGACGTGCTCGTTCTGCTAAATTGCGTTGGGCTATAAAAGCATAAAACACTAATAAAAACATTTGATTCTATAAATATGTATAACAAGGAGGAGCTGAGCACTTTATAATTACTTGTAAAGTGCACAGCTCCTTTAATCATTATATTAAGATTTTGACATAACAAATTCTATCATCACTCTTAATTATACTTCTTTTTCTAATAATCCCATGACAATCTTCTCACTAGTAATTGGTAGAGTCCTTATATTAACACCTGTAGCATTATAAACAGCATTCGCTAGTGCTGGAGATGGTGTATTAATTACAAGTTCACCAATAGATTTAGCTCCAAAAGGACCTGTTGGTTCATAACTACTTTCAAAAGCAACACGGATTTGACCCATATCCAATCTAGTTGGAATCTTGTATTGCATAAAAGAGTTACTTGTACATTTCCCTTTTTTCGTATAAGTTACATCTTCATAAAGAGCCATCCCTATTCCTTGTACAATACCACCTTCTGTTTGAACACGGGCAAGATTTGGATTAATCACAGTGCCACAATCTACTACTGCTACATAATCTAGTATATCTATTTGGCCTGTCTCCTTATCAATTTCAACTTCAACTGCTCCAGCCATATAAGGAGGTGGTGATACTGGTGAAGTATGTTTTTCACATGCTTCTAATGCATGATTTGAACCACACATTGCATTGTTTGCAATATCTTTTATGCTAATGCTTTTATTTGATTGTACATGAAATACATTTTC
>JAEWHU010000117.1 GCA_023387635.1 Bacillota bacterium | reverse complement strand
TAAAAAAAAATCAACTATCTTATACTAACACCTTGATTAAGACGTGACACAAAATCCTGCATTTCTTCTTTTGACCTAATAGAATGGGTGTGTTCGATTATTTGTCTTTGTGACGCAGCATCAAGGGAAGAAAAATAATTCATTGCATTTAAATCTTTTGCTAATGCCATACCAAGTCCCATTGGAATTTCATCGCTACCTACAAAATTAGTAATCATAATATTATCCTTTCTAAGCAAAAAAGCGTATAAAACCTTGTTTAATTTCTTAGTGTGTGGTAAAATTAAATTGTAGATGATACAACTTAAAATTTTATTGGTGATGTGAATATCAGCATAATTATTATTTGTAAATTTAATAATTTTATAATAGAATTTTATGTTAATATCATGTATAATTAGAATGCATTAGTTAAAAATATATAAAGACATACGAAAAGGAGTTTAAAGATGAAAAAATACATTTGTAATGTTTGTGGCTATATTTATGATCCAGAAGATGGCGATCCAGATAATGGCGTTGACGCTGGTACTTCTTTTGAAGATATATCAGATGATTGGGTTTGCCCATTATGTGGTGTTGGAAAAGACGAATTTGAAGAATACAACGATTAATATTTAAAGATAAGAGGATTCTGCATGAAAGCTGATCCTCTTATTTTTTTTGTCTTTTTTAGAATGTGATACAACATCATAGCAATAAACTGCTAATTTAGATGTAGATGAAGTATTTAAGGCTGATTTTGAAAGTGATAAGTTTAATGTTATTAACCGCGAAGGTGGTTGTATTAACTTACAACAAAATGGTGATGATTTTTCTATCGCCAAAGATGATTTCTATCTTGATGACCTAGAAATCTATATTGTTAAACCACCAGTAATTGTTCTTGATAAAAGTGAAATAGCAGCCCTAGAGGTTGGTGATACTACTCTAATTACAGCCACAAGCCACTTACTTTTACACTAAAGAATCTGATTATTACGAAAAAAGAAGCTTCGACAGAAGAACCTAAGGTGGATGTGATAACATATAAGGATTCTTTTGCAGAAAATGTGGGGAAATTTTCAGATACATGGGGTGTATCACCTAGTCATTCTTCAGTAGAAGGAAGAACAGCAGTTGGTAGTGTTCATGTTCTTTATTGATGATGTCCAAGTCAGTTTTGGTCCAAATGCAATATTAAACTAATTTTATGAAATAAAATTTTTAATGAGGACGTGAATACGTCCTCATTATTTAGTGTTCAGAAGTAATATAATAAATACTTTTAATTTGAAGTAACGTACTATGTAATAATATTAATTAGAATGAACATAATAAGATAAATTGCAGTGTAAGGATGTAGAACTTCATCCAAATTGTTGTGAAGGTAAATTCTGATGCTGCAATTATGAACAATAGGTATATAATTTTATATACCTATTGTTCATAAAAGAGGTAGATGTATAAAAAGAGCTAAATATATAAAAAGAGGTTGTTTTATGAAAAAGTTAGATAGGGAATTTTACCAAAGAAATGCAAAAGAAGTTGGCATGGATTTATTAGGGCTTGTTTTAGTACATGAAAGTAAAGAGGGTGTAGTAAAAGGGAAAATAGTAGAAGTAGAAGCCTATATGGGAAAAGAAGATAAAGCAGCTCATTCATATAAAGATAATCCAAAAGGAAGAACAAGAATTCAATATGGTGAAGGTGGTTATGCTTATATATATATGATCTATGGAATGCATTATTGTATGAATGTAGTTGCAAATCATAAAGATATACCGGAAGCAATCCTAATTCGAGGAATTGAACCACTTGAAGGTATCGAACTTATGAAAAAAAGGAGAGGAACGGATAAATTAATAAATTTATGCAATGGCCCAGGAAAATTATGTGCTGCATTTGGTATCAATAATTCACATTACGGAATGGATTTGTGCGGAAATACTCTTTATATTGAAAAACCAGAAGTAGAAGAAAAATTTGAATTACAATTATCCAAACGAATTAACATAGATTATGCAGAAGAAGCAGTCGATTATTTATATCGATATACCATTAAAGATAATAAGTTTGTTTCAAGGATTGTTAAGTAATTAACAATGTATTATATTTACTATAAAATAAATTAAGTGTATTCCTATTATAATTTAAATTTTAAATATGGAAGTATTTGAGAAAAAGTACATAAGAGTTTATAAATCTATTTTTATTGATAAATAGTTATTATTTAGAAAAAAAGAAACAATTAATTAATTTATTTTTATATTTTAGAATAATGTAATTTAATGAAAATTAGTTTATTCTTACCAATTTAAAAAAAGTTGTGAAAAACTATAGACTATTTTGTATTTTTATGAGAAAATAGGGGCGATGCGATGTTAAAAATATAACATAACGCAAAAGCATTATATTTATGTAGATTGAAAGGAGTTTAGGCATGATTTATTCACATGAAGTAGAAATGATGTGCCCAGTTAAACAAGGCGTTAACCATGGTGCAGCACCTATCCCAGAAGAAGCAAAATGGGTACAAGCAAAGGAAGTAAAGGATATATCTGGTTTAACACATGGTGTTGGCTGGTGTGCACCTCAACAAGGAGCTTGTAAATTAACTTTAAATGTAAAAGATGGTATTATTGAGGAAGCTTTAATAGAGACAATCGGATGTTCAGGTATGACTCACTCTGCAGCTATGGCAGCAGAAATTCTTCCAGGAAGAACTATTTTAGAAGCTCTTAACACTGACTTAGTTTGTGATGCTATTAATACAGCGATGAGAGAGCTTTTCTTACAAATCGTTTATGGTAGAACTCAAAGCGCATTCTCTGAAGGTGGTCTACCAATTGGAGCAGGTCTAGAAGACTTAGGAAAAGGTTTAAGAAGTCAAGTTGGTACTATGTATGGTACATTAAAAAAAGGTCCTCGTTATCTTGAAATGGCTGAAGGCTATGTTACAGGTATCGCTTTAGACGAAGAAGATCAAATCATTGGTTACCAATATGTAAGTCTTGGTATAATGACTGACTTAATTAAAAAAGGTGATGACCCAACAACAGCTTATGAAAAAGCTAAGGGAGAATATGGTCGTGTTGCAGATGCAGCTAAAATCATAGACCCTAGAAAAGAATAATAGAGGAGGATACATAAAATGGCTTTATTTGAATCATATGAAAGAAGAATAGAAAAAATCAATGCTGTGTTAAACAGCTATGGTATTGCTTCCATTGAAGAAGCTGAAAAAATTACAAAAGATGCCGGTCTTGATGTTTATAATCAAGTAAAAGGTATTCAAAATATTTGTTTTGAAAATGCCTGTTGGGCTTATATCGTAGGTGCAGCTATCGCTATTAAAAAAGATTGTAGAAAAGCTTCAGATGCAGCAGCAGCAATCGGTGAAGGTATTCAATCTTTTTGTATTCCAGGTTCAGTTGCTGACCAAAGAAAAGTTGGTATCGGACATGGTAACCTTGGAAAAATGTTACTTGAAGAACATACAAAATGTTTTGCTTTCTTAGCTGGTCATGAATCTTTTGCAGCGGCAGAAGGTGCTATCGGTATCGCTCTTTCCGCTAATAAAGTTAGACAAGAACCTTTAAGAGTTATCTTAAATGGTCTTGGTAAAGATGCAGCTCAAATCATCTCTAGAATCAATGGCTTTACTTATGTTGAAACTAAAATGGATTACTATACAGGAGAAGTTGCAGAAGTATATAGAAAATCATATTCAACTGGTGAAAGAGCTAAAGTTAACTGCTATGGTGCTAATGATGTAACAGAAGGTGTTGCTATCATGCACAAAGAAGGCGTTGACGTATCTATCACTGGTAACTCAACTAACCCAACTAGATTCCAACATCCAGTTGCTGGTACTTACAAAAAAGAATGTCTTGAACAAGGCAAGAGCTACTTCTCAGTAGCATCCGGTGGTGGTACTGGTAGAACACTTCACCCAGATAACATGGGAGCTGGTCCAGCTTCTTATGGTATGACTGATACTATGGGTAGAATGCATTCAGACGCTCAATTCGCTGGTTCTTCCTCCGTTCCTGCTCACGTAGAAATGATGGGATTAATCGGTATGGGTAACAACCCAATGGTTGGTGCTACAGTGGCTGTTGCGGTAGCTATTCAAGAAGCTGCAGAAGCAAATCGTTTCTAGGTGTACCGACCAAATTAAGTTGAAAAATTAAGATTGACCAAAAAGCATGGTGAAAATGTAGATTAATGCATTTAGCCATGCTTTTTTTTGCCCTTCTTTTCCTAAGTCCCCACCTTCTCTCCCTATTTTCTTCATTATAACCTTCCATAATTTCCACCTTTTTGCTTTTGTTTTTCCCTTACATAGAATACAAAGATTGATGAAAAGACTGTAAATAAGCTGATTACGAGCTTTTAACACATTGAATTAAAATAGTGGAGTCATGATTTAGTAAAGAGTAACTGTAGAATGTGGAGTTGTACACATAATAGT
>JAEWHU010000087.1 GCA_023387635.1 Bacillota bacterium | reverse complement strand
TAAGTATTTTTCTATAGCTTTTGTACCATTTTCAGCTTCTCCAGCTATTGTATATCCATTTTTAATTAGTATGTCTTTAATCATCATTCTCATAAAAGCAGCATCATCACAAATTAAAATACTCTTTGACATTTTTATATTCTCCTATCCAAATTATAATATGAATTATTTTATTATTTCTGTCACTCGTATACCGAATGATTCTTCAATTACTACAACCTCACCTTTTGCTACATATTTACCATTTACTAATACATCAATAGGTTCACCAGCCAACTTATTAAGTTCAATTATAGTTCCTGGTGCAAATTCTAAAATATCTTTAATGGACTTATTCGTTCTACCGAGTTCAACAGTAACTTCTAGGGGAACATCCATTATAAGCCCTATGTTTTCTGGTTGATTAACCTGATACTGTGGTGCAACAAATGGTTGGAACTGCGCAGGTTGTACATTAATATCTTGTACAGGTGGCATCATATAATTATGACCTCCATTCATATATTGTGGATTTGACATTGGTGGAACTTGAACATTATCGTTATTCATAGCATTATGTTGTTGAACCCCTGGTTGTTGAACTTGAACGTCTTGGTTTTCTTCTTTATTACTTTTTTTTGCATCATCCTTTGTAAATTTTTTATATAAATCTCTTGCGAAGTCAAAAGGGTATAACTGCATCAATTCACTATCAACAAGATCACCTATTTCCATTTTAAATGCAACTTTAACAAATTCTCCAGATAAAAAAGGTGCTAAATTTTCTTTATCTATAGAATCATTTAAATCTACTATACTAGCAAGCGGCGGACTTATATCAACTCTTTTTTCAAGCATTGATGAAAGGGATGTAGCCGCTCCACCCATCATTTGATTCATGGCTTCTCCGATTGCACTAAGATGTAATTCCGATAACTCACCAACTACATTAGTTCCATCGCCACCCATCATAAGATCGGTTATAATTTTTACATCCGACTCTTTTAAAATTAATATATTATTGCCTTCTAAGCCATCTTTATAATATATCTGAATAAACACACATGGCTTATCATAATTATCAGCCAAATCCTCCCAAGTGGCATAGGATACTTTTGGTGTTGTAATAACAACTCTTTGATTTACTAATGAGGATAATGCTGTGGCTGCAGTTCCCATACTAATATTTGAGACTTCACCAATTGCATCTTTTTCTTCAATTGTCAATGTTTCAGAATAAACATTTTCATTAACTTTATTTTCTTCAAAATTCATACCGCTAAGTAGGGCATTGATTTCTTCTTGTGATAACATACCATCCATAAATGTTACTCCTCTCTAATAACTGATGTGATCCTTACAGCATAAGAATCAGAAGATGCACCAGGTAATGCTTTAAATTTATTAATATTACCTACATAAATATCTAGTTCATCTTCGACTTTCGTATTTAACTTAATGATGTCCCCACATTGCAATCCTAGAAAATCGTTTACAGATATGGTACTTTTACCAAGAACAGCCTTCACTGGAATTTTTGCTCTTGATATGGATGCTTCTATAATCTCTTGATATGCTGAGTCATCTCTTGATTGTAATTGAGAATACCAATATTTTGTATTCAATTTATCAATTACCGTTTCTAAACAAGAATAAGGCAAGCACACATTCATCATGCCTTCAACATTACCAATTTTAATATTCATCGTGATTATTGATATCATTTCGCTAGGTGCAATAATTTGCGCAAATTGCGAGTTAGTTTCTATACGAATTAATCTTGGCTCTACATCTATTACATTATGCCAAGGTTCACTTAACAAATTAGTACAAACATTAAAGATTCGCTCAAGAATAATTAATTCGATTTCGGTAAATTCTCTTGTTCTCTCAAGAGGTGTTCCACCTCCACCTAACATCCTATCTAGCATTGCATAACCTAACTTATTTGCAATTTCAATAATGATAGTTCCATCTAATGGTGCAAAATCTACAATTCCAAGTAATACGGGATTGGATAATGCATTTGTAAATTCAGAATAAGCTACTGCCTCCGAACTTATAACCTCAACCTGAACATTTTTTCTAAAATATGCAGGCAAGTTGGTTGAAAGCAATCTCCCATAATGTTCAAATATATTCTCTAAAGTTCTAAGATGCTCTTTTGAAAACTTGGAAGGTCTAGCAAAATCATAATTTTTAACTTGCTTTTCACCAGCTCCACTAAAATCATCTGCATCTAATTCACCACTGCTTAAAGCTTTAAGCAGGTTATCTATCTCGTTTTGGGACAAGACATCGCCCATTGCCATTACCTCCCGGGTGATTACTATAAAATCATAATATCACAATTTTCGTGTAAAATCATCAAATTTCTATTGAAAAAGAAATTTCCCAAAAGAAATCCCTACAATAAAATCAGAACCAAAATATTCTTGTAATCTAGTAATAATATCTTCCTTTATTAGGTCTTTATTTGCTGTAACTGTATTTATATTATATTTTGAAAACTCATCTGTAATAATTTCACTTATTCCTGCTTCATTAGTTGCTAGTTTACTATTCAGTGTTTTGTAATCTTTAGACTTTGTATTAATGGATAAAGTAGCAGATACTAACAAAAAGTTAGGTTCTTTACTTCCTTCAACTTTTTTTAAATTAATTGTTATATCGTCTGTAACAACATATGGTTCTAAATCTTCAATTTTAACATTGCTATTCGTAGAATTTTCTTTTAAAGGTTCAATTTCTAAATTGATACTAGATGCTACCTTGTCAATTAATTTATTTGTTTTGATAGTATTAGGAACCATTGTAAACACGATTACAGTTGTTAATAAGATGTTTAAAATCCCCACCGCTAATATTATCATTGTCACTAAATTCTTTTTCATAATACGACTCCCATCCGCCATATGGCTTTACTAATTTAATCTTCAATCTCACTATATATTTTAATCTCTACTCTTCTGTTTTTACTTCTACCTTCAGGGGTTTTATTACTAGCTACCGGGTCGTATTCTCCTCTACCTGTCCAACTTAGTGTTTTAGGATCTAAACCTTTTTCATTTATTAAATACATGGCCGCATTGATAGCTCTTGCAGATGATAGCCAATTGTTACTTGGATACTGACTGCTCTTCATTGGTACATTATCCGTATGTCCTTCTATTTCAATGCGATAATCTTTATATACCCTTAAAATATCGCCTACTTTACTAAATATAGGCAATGACTCCTTTTTTATTTCAGCTTTACCTGAATCAAAGAGTATGGAACCATTTAAAGAGAATTTAACATATTGGTAATTAGGATCCATGGATATCTCTAACTTGTCACCAATATTACCTGTTTCTGCCAAATGTGTTAGATCATTATATAATTTCTCGGTAGCTTCCTTTTTGTCAGCCATATAAGCATCCATATAATCTTTATCATTCTCTTCTTCTGACTCGTTTTGTTCCCCCATGTTATATGTATAGTCATTTAAATTATTTAATTGAGCAATACCAGATGAAATCAAATTACCATTTTCAAATGCATTGCCACCACCAGAAAATATGCTAAATCCACCAGACATAGACTTAACTACTTGCTCATATTTTTCAGCATCAACACTAGAGAATGAAAACAATAATACAAAGAAGCAAAGTAAAAGGTTCATTAAATCGGCAAAAGTATTAAGCCAAGGTGAACCTGCACTAGCTTCCTCTTGTTTCTTTTTTCTAGCCATTTATTTCACCACCTTCATTTACATCAAATTCATCACGGTTTGATGGCTTTAAGAAGGATTTTAATTTTTCTTCAATTACTCTTGGATTTTCACCAGCTTGAATTGACAATAAGCCTTCAACAATAACTTCTTTCATCATAATTTCAGAGCTATTATGTACTTTTAACTTATTAACTACTGGAATACATAACCAGTTAGCAAGAACGGAGCCATAGAATGTTGTAATCAGAGCTACCGCCATGTTAGGTCCTATAGTGGAAGGATCACTTATGTCTTTTAACATGTTAACAAGACCAATTAGTGTACCAATCATACCCCACGCAGGTCCCATAGCGGATAACTTGTCCCAAAATCCTATAACATCATTATGTCTACTTTCAATGCAAGTAAGTTCTGTTTCTAATATACTACGTACTAATTCAGGATCAGTACCATCTACAATTAATAATATGCCTTTTTTAAGGAAATCATCTTCAATCCCATTAGCAGTTTCTTCTAGAGCTAATAATCCTTCTTTTCTTGCTACATTGGACAGAGCAATAATATTCTTTATAGTTTCAATATCATTATACGCAGGTGATTTCAAAACTAATTTAAAGGATGCTAATTTATCAACGAAAGAACGAAGACTCGCTTCCATTGTAATCATGGTTGTA
Source organism: Bacillota bacterium (assembly GCA_023387635.1). GTDB lineage: Bacteria > Bacillota > Clostridia > Lachnospirales > Lachnospiraceae > Anaerocolumna. Next base: position 23,689 of record JAEWHU010000087.1, on the reverse strand, counting down.
AATGCACCACCAAATGTAATTAATATAGATGGTATATCAAAGAATCTTATCATCATATCAAAATGAAAAGACATGTCATCCATTACGAATGTCATACCAAAGATCATAACAAGCATACCTACTATCAAACCTAATATTGATGCAATATTCAAAATTTTCACCTACCTAACTAAAATTCTTATGGGTATTACTATATATATCTTTTTTAAATTTCTTAATCATACTAACAATTTCTTGTATGTTTTCTTTCACAATTAATTTCTTTCCTGTTGTGAATGTAATAACGGTATCTGGTGTTTCTTCAATAGTTTCAATTAAGTCCTCATTCACTGTAATCAGTGAATTATTCATTTTTGTTAATGTAACCATACCTACCTCCTGTTCTACAGGTTGTTTGATTTACGGGAATCTAAAGTATGCACTACACCTTAGATTCCCTAAATCATATTAAGTTATATTATAGTATTTAGTTCTTTAAATTAATTTATCTCTTTAAATTAATAAGTTCTTCTAACATTGTGTCTGAAGTTGTAATAATTCTTGAGTTTGCTTGGAAACCTCTTTGTGTTGTTATCATATCTGTAAATTGTGCTGATAAATCAACATTGGACATTTCAAGCACACCACTTGTAAATCCACCACCAGATGCGCTAATATCTTTACCAACTCCATCAAAATCACCAGAGTTTTGAGTAGTAGCAAACATACTATTACCAACTGCCTCTAAACCTGCAGGATTTGAAAATTCAGCTACTGCAACTTGTCCTAATAATTTACTATCTCCATTGTCATACTTTCCATAGATTTTACCAGCTGTATCAATACCAACGCCTGACAAGTTACCACGTTTCTTACCAGCTCCAAGACCATCTAAACTACCTCTTTTAGATTCAAGACTGGTTGAACCGCTAGAAGCTTGCATCGTAACAGAAGAGAAGTCAATATTTATTTTTTCAAATGGATTAGCTGCTCCTTGTGTGGCTGTAGAATTAATAAGTAATGAAACTCCTGTACCTGTAGGATTTGCTCCAGTACCAATACCTTCAAATTTTCCTGATCCACTATTAAATTGCATTACTACATTAGAATCTGGACTAAGTGTAACTGCTCCTGTATCAACATTAACAGCTGCTGTATAGGTTACTCCTTCAAAAACAATACTTGTTATACCAGAAGCTTTAAATTTATCACCATCTTTAGCTACAAAAATTGATTCCCCATTACTTTTAATGTCGGTTATTGAGGTGCTATAGATATTATCTGCGTTAGTTGGATTATTTGCAGTTTTAGCCCTATTCACTTTTATATCAGCGGTATAGCTATAACCCATGCTATCATAGAAAGATAAATTTACTGTCTTGCCTGTAGCATCTGGTGCCAATTGTGTATCATTTTTATCAATATTACCAGTTATGTACGCTTGTGTAGTAGCCTCAGGTTTTGCATATAGATTTTCTGGTGACATTATTTGTAGTTCTGATACTTCTTTTTGTTCTATCTTATTTGAATCATTAGGATCAACTCGCCAACCCATTACTGTAGCTCCGGATGGTGTACTAAGGGTACCATTGGCATCAATACCAAAAGAACCAGCCTTCGTAAAATAGTTTGAACCACCGCTTTTTACTACAAAGAATGAATCTCCATTAATCATAAGATCAAAGGGATTATCTGTTCTTTGTGCTCCACCAGTAGTAAATGACGCTTTTATAGATGAAAGATTAGCTCCTAAACCTATTTGCATTGCATTTCTACCAGCAGCGCCTGTCTCTGCATTAGGCCCAGTTGCACCTTGTGTCGTTTGATAAAAAATATCAGAAAAAGAAACTGAACTCGCTTTAAAACCGACTGTATTTACGTTTGCGATATTATTACCAATAACATCCATTTTTGTTTGATGTACTCTTAAACCAGATACACCAGAATATAATGATCTCATCATAATAAATGACCTCCAAAAATTTAATATCCCTCTCAATCAGTCAAGGGTTTTATGCCTCCCTAAGGTCCAGCATATTGTTAAATGATTACTGCTCCGTCAATGTTAGTAAAAATTTTATCATCACTGTCATTTACTGCAGTTATTACAGTATTATGCTTAACGTTAACGATAAAAGCTATGTTATCTACCATCACTAACGACTCGTTGATTCCCTTCTCCCTAGCTTTTTTTGTACCACTAGCAAGCCGTTCTAATTGTGTTTCTGACAAATCAATTTTTCTACTTGCAAGTCTTTCATTAGCATGTTTTGAAAATTTTACTCCATTTAATAAATTAGTATTACCTTGTTTCTCTTGTAAAATCTTATCAAATGAAAGTTTACTCTCACCGTTTACAGTATTTGTATTAGTGCTCTTATAATTTAAGAGGTTTTCTGACATGCGCTCAATTGAAGAGTAATTTCTTTGTCCTATTTGATTCATTATTGCCCCCCAGCTGTGCTTAATTAATTATTAATTTCTTATTTATACCATTCTCTGTTTTATAGCTATTCTTCTGGCTTTTCTTCTGGTATTTCTTCTTCACCACCATCTCCGCCATCGCCACCACCTTCAACTGGTGGGTTGGAATCTTTAATAGTAATACTAATATTTCCAGAATCTACAGTGAAAAGTGCATCGTTAAATACAACACTTGCTTTATAATTACCTACTTCAAAATCTGCAAAGGCATCTTTACTTATGGTTACTTTATTGCCGTCTAATGTTATATACTTTGCATCAATTATTTTGTCGTTTATAATAATTGATACTTCAGTAGCTACTGTTTCACCACTGCCCAAGTTAACTTTAAAGGTAACATCCTTTAAATCAGCTTTATCAATAGTTACATCAGTATTACCATCAATATAAGGCAAGCCTTTCTTAAGTACAAACATACCGTCATATACTGTATCTACTTGATCTAGTGAATAATAGCTTCCGTCTATGAATAGTTGTGCCTTACCAGCTTTCATAGTAACAAAATCAACCGTTCCAGTTTTATATGCAATGCCTCCTGTTGAATCTTGTGTTTTAACCGAAACCGTACCTCCAACTAATCCATATGCTTGTGAATTAGATGATGTTTGTGATAAGTTTTGCATTTGTTCTAATTGTGAAAATGTAGCTAATTGTGCTACAAATTCTGTATCAGTATTTGGATTTAATGGATCCTGATACTTCATTTGAGTTACTAATAATTGAAGAAATGCATCTTTTCCTAAACTAGAGTTATTATTAGTTAATGAAGTATTCGTAGTGCTTGTGCCTACTACCTGTCCATTTTTTATATTTTGCACTAAGTCGCTCATGGTTCTCCCTTTCTATAATCCTTGTAAATATAATCGAAAAACTATGCTGAATAGTCTACAGTAGTGCCGTTTTGCTCCATAAGTTCATTCATAGCCACAGGTTCTTCACTAACATTATTAACTTCTATAGCATCATCATATAAGAAACGGCGCTTTTTCGAATTACCCTGATTATTGTCACTCCCAGCTTCATTACTTCCTGAGAATTCGAAGTTTGAAACAGTTACTTCAATGGTATCAACTTTTAATCCTTGGTTTGTTAAATTGTCACGAAGATTTGCCATTTGACTTTCTATTGCTTCTTTCACAGTTTGATTTGAAACTGTAAAATGTGCAGTAAGGACACCCTCCTTAGAAGCAACAGACAATTGTAATTTACCTAAATGTTCCGGATTTAATTGTAATTCCATAGACGTTTGTTCTGGCTTAATATGTATTTTTATTTGTTCTACAATTTGACTTACAATTTCTCTAATTTCATTAACTTTTGTAATTCCTTCATTAAGTGGATTCTCATTATTAATACCAGAAAGATTATTCATAATAGTATCTAGAATATTTTTACTATATTCTGTAGTATCCGCTTCTTCTTTTGATGACTTGGAATAATCACTACTACTATTTGCATCATCTTTTTCAACAAAGACACTAACTTCTGGTATCTTTACCTCTTTAACTTCATCATTGGTAGAATCATCCATTTTAGAGTCTACATTATTAATCACTGCTTCATCCATTACTTGATGGAACGCTTCGTTAAGTCCATCTGTAGTTAGATTTAGTGTATTCTCTTGTCCTATTTCCTCTACAGCAAAGGTAAGTTCCCTGAGTGTTTTAGCAAGTGTTTCATCTGTTAAAACATCTGTAATATCACTAGCACCATTTACATTAAGTATCAACTGTTTCAAATTATCCATATTTAACATATCAAACATGGTAAGGCCTAAAAATTCTAGTTGCTTTTCAAGCTCTTCCTTCGTTATATTAAGACCTTTTGTTAGTGTATTAAGGGTGGTAGAATATAACGCTTTTACTTCTTCTAAAACCGACTCATTTAAACCTTCTTCTAGCTCATTGGTATCTGTTACGCTACTTACATCATCTTTACTAGATACATTTTGAATATCTTTTTTATATGCAGTACTAGATTTGTTGGTAACATTCCTGGTCCCATCTTTTTGTGCTATATCATACTTAGTAGGGGCTTTTAATTCTTTTTTTTCGCCGCAGGCATCTTTTTTAGACACCGTTTGTTTCGTCTTTAGCGATTTATCCATAACAGATGTAAAGTCGCTAGATGCACTATTACTCCTACTATTAGAATTTACACTAATTTTTGGATTTGCAAATAAATTTATACTTTGACTCATTATTTTTGAACTTGTCACTCTATTCCTCCTTTCTTAAATAATATTTATACTTAAACGGTTTCCCATATTAAGTCTTATTCAGAAACTGAACTTAGTTTGGCTGCATCCAAATCAAACATTTTCTTTGTGATCTTAGCAGCTACAGTTTTGTCCATTTTAGCAAGAATTGCTGAACTTTCTGTTGGTCTCATACTTAATAACATTTGTGCAACTAAATCAATATCTGCTGTCATATTTTCTAATATTGCCGCTGCATTTGCAGGTTTCATTTTACGATATATATCCGCTTTTTCAATAATAGCTTCTGAATATTGTATTTGTTCGATCACTTGTTTATAGATAATCTCTGCATTGGTAGGATTAATGGATTCATAATACTTCTTATATTCTTCTACGCTAGGTGCAGCCTCTGCAAATACTACATTTTTTTCAAATTCTAAAACTTTTTGTTCAAATTGCACCTGGTTTTCCTCAAATGTTCTTAATCTAAGCACTTCCGCTTCTAGGTCTTTAATTTTTGATTCACTATCATTATCATCTGTTGTAAGGGAATCATTGATTAATTCAAGTTCTTTTATTCGATTAATCGCTTCTTCTAGTGTTTTATATGGATAGTCATTTTCATAAGCTATCTGCTCTTCTGAAACGTTTGGTAATATACGATTAATTACAGGTATATCTTTAATTAATGGTCTAAGGATGGAACTACCAAATCCTTGTACGTCAAGCTTTATCAATATTCCAAATATCCCCAACCAAATAAGAATGATTATTAAACCAATTATAAAAGTAATTAATTTGGATCCTATTCCTTTTTTATTTTCCCCTGCTTCAGAAGTATCTTGATTCTTATCTCTTCTAGCCATTCTCTTTCCTCCTAGTTAACGGTAGGATTATTAAACTTAAAACTTACCAACTCATCAATTTCTTTTCTTTCATCCGCTTCAAACTCTTGTTTAAAAACATCGAAAGCATTTTCTTTTAATTTTTCATGAGTCTTTCTCTCAAGCATTGCATTATTTAAGCGAACTCTTGCAAGCTCTAGTTGCTGTTTAGCCTTTTTAACCGCTAGTTGTTGTTGTCCAATTTGTTCTTTTATTATTTTGATTGACTCTCTACATTGCTTTATTCCTTGTAGATTTAATCTTTCCTCCATGTAACTCTTTAATTTCATATGATACATGATTAACTTTTGATTCAACTTATATAATTTTTCTTCTTCTTCCGTAAGTTTAAGTTTAGCATTGCCATAAGCTGTTTTTGCTTGATCTTCCATCTTATATTTTATGCCTAAAATATTCTCCATTTTATAAATAAACTTAGCCATATATTCACCTATTCTTCAAATATCAGTTGTAAGGCAGTTATAATTTCCTGAAATCCTAACTTTTCATTTACATCTTGAGTTAGAAACTTATTAACTTCAGCTATTTTTGATATTGCATAATCAATATCTTTATTTGAACCATTTTTATAAGCTCCGATATTAATTAAATCTTCAGCATCTTTATAAGTAGCTAAAACCATCTTAAGTTTACCAGAAACTTGTTTATGTTCATTTGTAATAATAGATGACATAACACGAGAAATACTTTGTAATACATCAATGGCAGGATAATGATTTTTATTGGCTAATTGGCGTGTTAACATAATATGTCCGTCTAAAATACCTCTTGCCGTATCTGTAATAGGTTCATTAAAATCATCACCATCTACTAATACTGTATATAATCCAGTAATAGAGCCTTCTTCTGCATTCCCTGCTCTCTCTAAAAGCTTTGGCATCTCTGCATATACACTAGGTGGATAACCTCTTGATACTGGCGGTTCACCAGATGCTAATCCTATTTCTCTTTGAGCCATGGAAAAACGTGTTAATGAATCCATCATTAATAAAACATTTTTCCCTTGATCTCTAAAATATTCAGCAATAGCTGTTGCTGTCTGTGCAGCTTTTTTTCTAATCAGTGCAGGTTTGTCTGAAGTTGCAACTACAACTACAGAACGCTGTAATCCCTCTTCACCTAAATCCCTCTCAACAAATTCTCTAACTTCCCTACCACGCTCTCCGATTAGTGCAATTACATTTATGTCTGCTTTTGTGTTCCTTGCAAACATACCTAGTAATGTACTTTTTCCAACACCACTACCTGCAAAAATACCAATCCTTTGTCCCTTACCAACAGTAATCATTCCGTCTACCGCTTTCACTCCAAGAGGCAATACTTCATCAATTAATTCTCGTTTCATAGGGTCAGGAGGAGCAGCTTCTACGGAGTAGTAATCTGTAAAAGAAAGCTCTGTTTCATCCAAAGGTTCACCTAGGCCATCTAATATTTTACCAAGAAGTTCATCCCCAACTTTGACCTTTAATGGCGCCATTGTAGATTCTACTGTGCTACCAACACCAATCCCTTCAACATTACCATAGGGCATTAATAGGAGTCTATTTTCTTTAAATCCAACTACTTCTGCCATTATAGTATATGTTTTATCTTTTGATACAATATAGCATAAGTCATATAGATTTGCTTTGGGACCAATGGATTCAATGGTTAGCCCAACTATTTTAACTACTTTACCAAGGGACTTTTCATATGTCTTATCTAGTAAACTCATATATTTATTAAAGTCAATATTACTCATAACAGCTCCCATTTCATATTCAGAGCTTGACTCTGATTAATGATTCCTATAGGATGAAATAACAATCACCCTAACACCTTTCTAAACTTTTTTACTAGAAAGAAGTTTTATATCCCTAATCAAACTGCTTAGCTTAACATCTAAACTACAATTAATAACACTTGTATCTGTTTCTATCATACATTGATTCTTCGTAAGGTCATTGTCTTTCATGATTTCAACAATAGCATCACTGTTAACTAAAGATTCAATATGTTCTTTATGTACTATAACGGTATCATAGTCATACTTAGATACCTTTATTATAAAATGTTTGCTAGGTTCTTGCGATACCATTGCATTATGTATTAAATACTGAATTACTTCCTTTTCTTCATCCACGCAAATGCCAGTAAGTTTTTCAACATACAAAGTTACAAGCTCAGCAAATTTAGGCTCTAATTCTAATACCTTTTCTTCATAATCCTTTAAAAGATTAGATCTTAGACTCTCTAATTCAGTTTTCTTTACAAGAATTTCATGATTACTTTTTTCTAGACCATCTTTATAGCCCCTATTACTTGCCTCTTCATATAGTTCTTTTATATTCTTTTCTGCATCAATTTTAGCTTTTTGAAGAATAATCGCAGCTTCTTCATTGGCCTTAGCAATGATTTGATTATACATTTTTGTTGTATATTCATTATTGATAGTATTTTCCTTTTCTATCACAGCTGCAGATAAACCTTGGGTAAAAGATTCATTGAAAGAACCATCTAAAGATTCTTCATTTGTCACTGCAAGTTCATCTTCTTCTTCATTGATTAAATTTTTATAGTGTTCAAGATGAATAATCCGAAACCTTTCACTTTGTTCATTGGTATCTATACATTTCTTATTTTCATCATTTAAATAAACATATCTTGATTTGATTATATTAGACAATAATCTCGTCACCTCCACCTCTAGAAATTATGATTTCAGCAGAGTCTTCAAGTTTCCTTATAATATTAACAATTTTTTGTTGTGCTTCTTCTACATCTTTTAGACGAATTGGTCCCATGAATTCCATGTCTTCTTTAATCATAGTAGCAAGACGTTTTGAACAGTTGTTAAAGATAACATTTTGAACTTCTTCATTAGAACCTTTTAATGCAACTGCTAGTTCATTATTATCAACTTCACGAAGTACTCTTTGAATTGATTTATCATCAAGTGAAAGAATATCTTCGAATACAAACATCTTTCTTCTAATTTCATCTGCAAGTTCTGGTTCTTCTATTTCTAGCGTTTCCATAATATGCTTTTCAGTACCCCTATCTACTGTATTTAAGATAGCCACGATAGAATCCACTCCACCAACCATTGTGTAATCCTGGTTTACTAGTGATGATAACTTTCTTTCTAGTATTCTTTCAACTTCTTTTATAACATCAGGTGAAGTTCTATCCATTTGAGCGATACGTTTTGCAACGTCTGCTTGTTTATCTGGCGGAAGGGCCGATATAATCGATGAAGCTTGAGCTGATGAAAGATAGGATAAAATAAGTGCAATGGTTTGTGGATGTTCGTCTTGTATAAAGTTTAACATCTGACTTGCATCTGTTTTCCTAACAAATTCAAACGGTCTAACTTGTAAGGATGCTGTAAGTTTACCAATAACATCTTTTGCTTTGTCTTGACCAAGCGCTCTTTCTAATAATTGTTTCGCATATTCAATACCACCTTCTGCAATGTATTGTTGTGCTAAACAAATTTCATAGAATTCTTCTAACACTTGTTCTTTTGTAGCAGGAGAAACACTTCTTGTATTAGCAATTTCTAGTGTCAATTGCTCTATTTCATCTTCTTTTAAATGCTTAAAAATATTTGCGGACTTCTCAGGCCCAAGTGCAATTAATAGCACAGCAGCTTTTTGTACCCCAGATATTTCTATATTCCTAGCCATATGCTATCCTCCTTAATACTGACTTTTAACTCCACTCATCGTTTAACCAATTTCGTAATAAATGGGCAACTGCCTCTGGGTTTTCATCTACAAATTTTTCTATCATCTTCTTCGTTTCTGATTTTTCACTAAAATCAATATCATCTAGACTATGATTTTCTTTTGTAGTTGCCAATAATTGTTCTACAGATAATTCAGGTTCTAACTCTGTTACTTCATTTTGAGATGTTGCTCTAAATACTACAAATAATAGTAATCCAAATATTAAAACTGCAAGAATAATGGATAAGTAAAAAGATAAATCTCTTGACTGGGTAACAGCAGGAACAAATATTGGTTGTTCGTAAGTTATTATTTCAATATTATCTCTTGGAATTCCAGTAGCAGAAGAAACAAATGCATATACTTCTTCTTCAACAGGAATCACTTTTTTTTCTTTATTCGCTAACACATATTCATCAAAGGTCATATCATCTAATAACCCTTGAAGTTTTAAATCTTCTTCACGATAAGTTACAACTTTAATGCCAACAATACTACCCGATGACTTCTCAGGATTAATCGCACCAATTTCATATTCAGTATTTGTTACTCTCTCGCTAGGTAAATATTCAATTTCTACTTTAGAAGTTGTTGCTCCTTGACTTCCTTCATCCTCGGTGACATAAGTAGTTTCATCGTTTGAATCAGTACCTGGTGTACCACTTGCCCCTTGGCTAGTATTTTCTGTTTCATAGGAATAGTAATTTTTATATAATCCTTGTTCCTGTCCTTCTGCTGGAATTTGTTCTGTATAAAGCTCAGTTACTTTATCCATATTCAAAGACCAATTGAACATTGATTCCACATCATCATATCCTAGTTTTGTCATTAATATGTAAATATTATTATTATATGTATTTTGGAGTTTTTCACGATAATCTAGAACAGAACTAGCACTTCCAGAATATAAATCTTCTTGTCCGCCAAATAATAAATTTCCTTTTTGATCAATCACTTTGATTTTGTCAGTTGTTTCATTTCCAATTGCAGCAGCTACGAATTCTGCTATTCCTTTTGCTTTTGTTACGTCAAAAGTATTATCAATTGTTAATGCAACACTTGCTGGATAATCTTTTTTATCCGATAATACACTATAAGTATTATCTACTGGTATGTACGAAATTTGCGCATCTGTAATACCCTGCATGGATTCCAATGCCTTACTTAATTCAGTCTGTATATACAAATGATTTTTTAAGTTTCTATCACTGTTCGTTGTACTTAGACTGTTTGATGTCAGATCATCTATTGTTATACCTTTTGTAGGTAAGTCACTCCCATAAATTAACAAAAGAGCATCTGTTTGCTTTTTTTCATCTACCGAAATAGTTAACTTATCACTCTCTAGTTTATACGGTATTCCTTCATCTTTAAGAAGCTTTGCAACTGCACTAGCATCTTTAGTGGTTTCGTTCTGTATTAATGTTGTATAATTAACCTTATTCATAATGGTAACTAATATAATTAACATAATAAAAACAATTGAAACTACACTGACGATAATTGTTTTTACTCTGTTTGAATATTTATTCCATTGAGTTAATAGCTGAACGGGTATTTGCTTAAGTTTTTCAACCATTTTACTGCTCCTCTAGTCCAAGTTAGAATTGGAGATTCATAATCTCTTTGTAGGCTTCAAGAACCTTATTCCTTACCGCTACAGTATATTGTAAGGATAAATTTGCTTTTTGCTGAGCAACTTGAAGATCATGTGTATTATCCGTCAACCCTAAAGCATAGGATATCTCTGCTTGCTCTGCAGCATTTGTTAAATTATTTGTATCATTGACCATTGATAAAGCAGATTGAAATAAATTTTCAAATGTTTCATTATTACTTTTAATAGTTCTCCCACTATTTTCACTTTTCAAATTACTTAAATTATATATATTATCAAGTACCTTTATATCCATCAGCTAAATCTCCTTATTTTCCAACTTCAAGACCTTTTAATGCCATATTCTTTGTTGCATTAAAAGCTGTAACATTTGCTTCATAAGAACGGCTCGCACTAATTAAATTTGTCATTTCTGTAACAGTGTTAACATTTGGATATGAAACATAGCCTTCTTCATTAGCATCTGGATGAGACGGATCATAAACCATATTAAGTGGAGTTTCTGTATCTTCTATAATACTAGTCACCTTTACACCACCAAGACCGCTTGAACCAGTCTTGCCTTTTAAAATACTATCAAAAGAATCACTAGTCTTTTCTGAAAATACTAATGTCTTACGTCTAAATACATTCCCATTCTCATCTCTAGTTGTATTAACATTAGCGATGTTACTTGATATAATATCCATACGTAATCTTTGCGCACTCATACCACTTGCGCTTATATTCATTCCATTTATAACCGACATATTTACCTCCATTTTGCACTCTTGCCGTAAATCTTGGCGTCAGCACAATATTCACAAAGTGAACTTTAGTTCACTTTTATCTCCTAACTACTTTGTAAAACAGATTTTATTCTATTAAATTCTTGTGTCATGGTATCAAGTAATGTGTAATATCTAATTTGATTTTCTGCCAGGCTTGCTGATTCTGTATCTATGTCCACATTGTTACCATCTAGTCGATAACTAAGTGAGGCATTATCCGTATATACACTAGCGTTCAGAGAATTTAAATCTACACCAGCAACATTACTTCTAAGTGAATCAGCTCTATCTAATTCGCTCGAAAGAAAAGATTGAAATTCAACATCTTTTCTTTTATAATTTGGCGTATCTACATTAGCTATGTTATTACTAATTAACTCATTCCTTGTCCAACTAGCATCAGCAGCTTTATCTAGTACATTTATAAAATTAAAAGCATTGGATTGTATCACTTGTAAATCTCCTTTCCTCATACTCCTTAGCATTCCTTTTTTTACTATGATAATTATAATAATATTTTGTCAAAAACACAAGATTAATTTGCTAAACTAGTACTATTATATCATAAATTGTAAAAAATTATCATTAAAAATAGATGTACTTAAAAAAAAAAGATTTGACATTAGTATAAATATCAAATCTTTTTAATTTAGACATAACACAATCTATTTTTTCATTCTCTTTAACTCTTCAAAAACCACATCATTAATTACTTTAATATATGTTCCCTTCATTCCTGAAGATCTTGATTCTATTACACCTGCACTTTCAAATTTTCTAAGTGCATTAACAATTACCGATCTAGTAATACCAACTCTATCCGCTATTTTACTAGCAACTAATATTCCCTCATAACCATCTAATTCATCAAAAATATGTGTAATTGCTTCTAGTTCTGAAAAAGATAAAGTACTAATCGCAGATTTAACAATTTGTACTTTTCTGCTCTCTTCTGCATTCTCTTCGTTAACTGAACGCATCATCTCTAAGCCAACGACTGTTGTACCGTATTCACTCAGAATAATATCATCAATATCATATTGTTTTTTACATTTGTATAAAAACAATGTTCCAAGTCTTTCTCCTGCAATATCAATAGGTATTATAATCGCTTGATAACCATTCTCATCATCTAATTCAAAACCTAATGTTACAAGATTAACATTCTCTTTGGTAGAGAGGATATTAAGAAGTCGTTCGTTTAACAACGTATCTATGTACCCACCCACGGAATCACGAATTAATTCTTTGATTTCATGGATGTCTTCTCTATTCTTAACTCCTAAAACTTTACCTTTTTTACTAATCACAAGAATATTTGACTCCAAAATTTCACTTAAGACTTCACAAATATCATTAAATACAACTTTATGTGAATTGTTGTTGTGTAAAAGTTTATTTATTTTTCTTGTCTTGTCTAGTAATTGTACACTCATGTAACGTCCTCCTAGTACCCCCACCTTATTTTACATTATCATCTATTAAATAACCATATATAAACTAGTGTATGGTTAAAGACTTATCAGCAAACCAATTCTGACTTAGCCTTGTAATAGAACAAAGGATAATTAGAAATAGAGTGCGATTTTGTATTAGATAAATCTTACCATAGATCAAATTTAAAAACAATAGTAAATAAGTAATTTTACCCCATATCAGCCTAAGATTATCTATATTTTAACTATTTTTACTGTTATTCGATATCATATAACCACATTTTTCGTCATTACATACTAGATTCGTTCCCTTTTCCACTAGCACTGTTTGACATTTTGGGCACTTTTTATCAGATGGTTTTTGCCAAGACATAAATTCGCATTCTGGGTTATTCTCACAGCCAAAATATTTTCTTCCTTTTTTTGTTTTACGAATAACAACATCCTTCCCACATAAAGGACAGGATACCCCTATCTTTTCAAGATAAGGCTTTGTATTTCTACACTCAGGAAAACCAGGACATGCAAGAAACTTACCATGAGGACCATATTTAATAACCATATTACGTCCACATTCTTCGCATAATACATCTGTTTTTTCATCTTCTATTTTAATTGTTTCTAGATTTTTCTCCGCTTCATTAACTGCAACTTCTAAATCTGGATAAAAATTTCTTACTATCATCTTCCATTGTATTGTACCATCCTCTACACTATCAAGAAGAGATTCTAAATTCGCAGTAAAATTAACATCTACAATACTTGCAAATGCCTGAACCATTATATTGTTAACAACTTCACCAAGTTCAGTTACATATAAATTTTTATTTTCTTTTATAACGTATCTTCTAGCCAATATTGTAGTAATCGTAGGAGCATAAGTACTTGGTCTTCCAATTCCTAGCTCTTCTAGTGTTTTAACTAACGATGCTTCTGTATAATGAGAAGGTGGCTGAGTAAAATGTTGAGTGTAATCGAATTCTTTTAAGGATAATACAGAATCTTCGGTTAAATTCCCAACTATAGTATTACTTTGTTTTTCTTCTTCTTCATCAATATATACTGACATGAATCCTTCAAATACAATTTTTGATGTAGAAGTAGTAAAACGATATCCATTTCCATCAATCTTAACGGAGATTGTTTCATACTTTGCAGGTTGCATTCTACTTGCTACAAATCGCTTCCATATTAATTGATATAAACGAAATTGATCACGACTTAATGATTCTTTAACAACTACTGGTGTTAAAGTTACATAAGTAGGTCTTATAGCTTCATGAGCATCCTGTACTTTTTTATTGTTCTCTTTTCCACTTTCAGTTTCAGCTACAAAGTTTTCTCCATAGCTTTCTTTTATAAATTCTCTAACAGCCTCATCTGCCTCAGAAGAGATACGAGTGGAATCAGTACGCAAATAGGTGATTAAACCAACTGTACCATGTCCCTTGATGTCTACTCCTTCGTATAGTTGTTGAGCTATTCTCATGGTCTTTGAAGTGGCAAAGTTTAAAGTTTTTGCTGCTTCTTGTTGTAATGTACTAGTTATAAATGGAACTGGTGATTTCTTTTGTCTCTCACCATGCTTGATTTCTGTTATACTAAAATCAGCACCTTCTAAATCTTTTAAGATTTTCTTTAATTCCTCTTCCGAATGAATTGTAATTTTATTCCCATTTACACCATGAAGTTTTGCTTTTAATGGTTTTTTCTCACCTTCAATATTAAAATCTGCCTCAAGATTCCAATACTCTTCCGGTACAAAAGCGTTAATTTCATCTTCTCTATCACAAATAATTCTAAGGGCCACTGATTGTACTCTACCAGCACTTAATCCACGTTTCACTTTTGCCCATAATACTGGACTAATACGATACCCAACCATTCTATCAAGAATTCTTCTGGTTTGTTGAGCATCCACTAAATTTATATCAATATCTCTTGCTTGCTTGATAGAACTTTTAACCGCATTCTTCGTTATTTCGTTAAAAGTTATTCTACTTGTTGAATCCGGATTTAGTTTTAATGCTTTGGATAAATGCCATGATATTGCTTCTCCTTCACGATCAGGGTCAGTTGCAAGATATACTTTTTCCGCTTTTTTAACTTCTTTTCTTATCTTAGCTAGTAAATCACCTTTACCTCTAATTGTGATATATTTAGGTTCGTAATCATTATCCACATCTATTCCTAATGTGCTTTTTGGTAAATCTCTTACATGACCATTCGATGCTATAACCTCATAATTACTCCCTAAAAACTTTTTTATTGTTTTAGCTTTTGCTGGTGATTCCACAATGACTAGATATTTTGACATACTACTTCTCCCCTTAATCTGTATTAACAATGAAAAAAGCAAATAATATTACTTCTTTATTGGCAGGATTAATATAAGTTAATCCGTATTAATATATACATAATAGTTATTTCTAATTTCTTTAATATAGTTCTTTATTTCTAAATTTATTAATATATTTGTCAGTTCAATTATACTGATATTCGTTTCACATGCTATTTCATTTATATGTTTTCCTTGTAAACTTAAACTAGCATACACTATTTTTTCGTTAGTTTCAAGCAAATTATCAATTTTTTCATTATCTTTCTGTGTATTTACGTAATTCACAGAAAAATCTTCAATGATATCTTTCGGGCTTGTAACTAATTTTGCCCCCATTTTTATCAAATTATTACAACCAAAACTAAGTTCATCAGAAACCCTCCCAGGTACTGCATAAATTGTCTTTCCTTGATCAAGTCCTATATCTACTGTAATAAGTGAACCACTTTTTTCTTTTGCTTCAATTACTAGAATTCCATCTGACATACCACTTATGATACGATTTCGCATTGGAAAAAAACCTGGTTTAGGTGAAACTCCAAGCCCATATTCAGATATAATGCCTCCTTTTCTTTGCATATCCATATAATATGTTAAATTTTCTTTTGGATAACATATATCGATTCCACATCCAAGCACCCCATATGTAATACCTCCTGCTTTTATTACTCCCTCATGTGCATATCCATCTATCCCAAGTGCTAAACCACTAATGATTTGTATTCCCATCTTTGACAATTCATAAGTAAGATATCTTGCTACCTCTCTCCCATAATCAGAACAGTTTCTAGCACCAACTACTGCAATAACAATATCATCTTTTTCTGGTAATTTTCCTTTTACATATAATCCATAAGGTGAATTATATATATGCCTTAACTTCTCAGGATAAAGATAATCATCTTTTGTTACAAAATATACGTCTTTACTTTTAAGTTTAGCATAACTTTCTTTAATTTTTATTAAATCTTTACTATTCTTAATATTTAACAGTTCTGCTTTCGTTATACCTTCAATCATTCTTTGATCAATGTTCTTATCCATAAAAACATTATAAGGAGAACCATAATAAGATATTAATGCCTCCATTTTTTTAATCCCAATTCGCTCAATATTACATAACCAAAACCAATATATGCTATCCAAAATATTTTTCTCCTCCAACTATATTAATTTTATATTTTTTACATGCTCCACTTATACCTTCGATATCAGGAAAACCATTAAATTTCTCCCCAATATTTTCTATCCAGACTACGATAATATATAGCTTCACTTATGTGTTTTACACTAATATCTTCTGACGCATCTAAATCCGCGATAGTTCGTGCGACTTTAAGAATTCTATGATATGCTCTTGCACTTAAATTAAATTTCTCAAAAGCTTGTTTTAATAATTCTTCTTCTTTCTCTTTAAGTACACAATACTTATCGATCAATTTTGGTGTTAACCCTGAATTATAATAAATACCTTCCTCAAGGTATCTATTTAATTGAATTTGTCTAGCGCAAATAATCCTTTTTCTAATATCCAAAGAGGTTTCCTCAACCTTTTTATGTTTCAATTCCTCATAGTTTACCACCATAGTTTCAACGCATATATCAATCCTATCCAGTAATGGTCTACTGACTTTACCAAGATACCTTTTTACTTGGCTAAGAGAACAATTACACTTATTCCTATCAGGATAAAAACCACAGGAACAAGGGTTCATTGCAGCAACAAGCATTATATCTGCAGGATAAGCAATTGTTCCATTTACCCTAGTAATTGATATTTTATTTTCTTCTAAAGGCTGACGTAAAATCTCTATGGTATTACGATTGAATTCAGGAAGTTCATCAAGAAATAAAACCCCTAGATGAGCCAAACTTATCTCACCTGGAATTGGTGTTCTTCCTCCTCCTGTTAATGCTTGGGTAGTAATGGTATGATGTGGTGACCGAAATGGTCTTGTTCTGATAATAGATTTATTATTATTTAATAAACCTGAGACACTATATATTTTAGAAATTTCTAGACTTTCACTTAAAGTTAGTTCCGGTATAATCGAAGGGATTCTCTGTGCTAACATTGTTTTCCCTGACCCTGGAGTTCCCACTAATAGAATATTATGCATGCCCGCTGTTGCAACCTCAATCGCTCTTTTTGCAAATGGTTGACCAGAAACATCCGAATAATCATAATTATCTTCCTTGGAGCATGGTTCCTCTTCACCATTATTGTAATAAGGTTCTAACACTTTATCATTATTAATAAAATCCACGGCTTCTTTTAAAGTTTTTACACCATATACATCGATGCTTGTTACTACAGCACCTTCCTTTACATTATCATATGGCACTAAACACCTTTTATATCCCTTGGTAGAAGCTGTATACACCATCGGAAGAACCCCATTTACTGCTCTTATCTCACCGTTAAGACTAAGTTCCCCAATAAGTATTGTATCCATTAGATTTTCTCTTGGAATATAACCATAAGCTGATAGAATACCAAGAGCAATGGATAAGTCAAAGCCTGTACCTTCTTTTCTTAAATCTGCTGGTGATAAATTAACAGTGATTCTTTTTGGGTGTAACAAAAAGCCTGAATTCTTTATTGATATTCTTACTCTCTCTCTTGCTTCTTTCACCTCAGAGCCTAAATAACCAACTAGATCAAACATAGGAAGTCCATCACTAACGTCTACTTCCACTGAAATAATAAAACCTTCAATTCCTACAATAGAAATACCAAATGCACGACTAAACATTGTTATCCTTTCACCTCTCTCCTTGTGAAAGAAACATTTATCCTCATTAGAGTATACCAAATAATTACAAATATCACAAGAAATATATATGGGTATATGAAATAAAAAAATCCCACAGTAATCTACTATGGGATTCTAACCTATTAATTATCTAATATTTTCTTCAACTCATCCATAAAGGTATTTACATCTTTAAATTCTCTATAAACAGAAGCAAACCTAACATAAGCTACCGGATCTAAATCCTTTAATTTATCCATTAGAATTTCACCAATAATACTACTTGGCACTTCTTTTTCTTCCATATTAAAGATAATACTTTCAACTTCATCAACTAACTTATTAATCTGTTCCACCGAAATCGGTCTTTTATGGCAAGAGCGGAAAACACCTGCTTCAATTTTAGAGCGATCGTATGGCTCCCTATTAAAATCTTTTTTAATAACTACCATAGGTATGGTTTCTATTTTTTCATATGTAGTAAATCTTTTCTTACATTCATCACATTGTCTTCTTCTACGAATTGAATTATTCTCCTCAGCAGGTCTTGAATCTATAACTCTGGTATCCTCTTGTCCACAAAATGGGCACTTCATTTCTAACCCTCCTATATCCGTGATATTCTATATAAGATTATATTGAACAAACGGGATTAGGTCAAGGTCTTTTCTTCATATATAGTAATATTGTTTCATATATTATTGTAAATGCAAGTATTGGGTTAGGCAATTATCCATATAACCTTGTCCATACTAATAGGAAGGTTTGGTACCTAATATGAGAATGAGTGAATTAAAACAAAAAGAAGTAATCAATTGCAGGGATGGGGAACGCCTGGGTTTTATATGTGATATAGAATTTGATGTTTGTACTGGTATAATTATTAAAATTATAATACCAGGGCCTTGTAAGATTTGGGGAATACTCGGAAGAGATCATGAATATGTAATACCATTTTGTGATATTAAACAAATAGGAACTGATGTCATATTAGTAGATGTTGATTTAGAAAAATGTTTAGTAAAAACACCTTTTGTCTAATATATATACTTATATAGTATGTTACAACTCATACTAACTTTAATGTTGCAAAAGTAAAATAAGGCACTGTTTATTATACAGTAGCCTTATTTTTTAACCTTTTTACATAAAGTAATAATGTATCTAACAAAAGTATTCACAATTATGAGTCTATCTTATGGATTACACTCATTGCACGGCAAAAGACCATCTTTTTTTGCTTCACTTAGCATTATTTTAATTTTACTATTCTTTATGAATCTACAACCTTCAATATGATATTTACTACCTGTCTTTGTTCTGTATACTGTTTTTTCAATATTCGACTCCGCTTTATCATTCATTCCTTCTTTATCATTCGATTCCTCTTTATCTTTCGATTCATCTTTATCTTTCGATTCATCTTTATCTCTCAATTCACTTTGGAACGATAAGTTAACCCCATCACTTGTTGCAATAATTGTACCACTTTTATCTGTTCGATATACTTGCACATCATCTTCCATAAGACTAGTTACCACATTACTGTTTGGATGTCCATACGAATTGCCTTCACTAACACTAATAACTGCAAACGTTGGGTCAATTGCACTTAACAATTCTTCACTATTACTAGTATGAGACCCATGATGACTTACCTTAAATAAATCTGCCCTTAAATCTATCCCTGATGCTATTATGTCCCTTTCCACTTCTATTTCCGCATCTCCTATTGTCACAAAGGAAGTTTCTCCATAAACTAATTTAATACCTATGGAATAATTATTCGCATTCTCACCATAATCGCTTTTTACAGGCGCTATAATTGTAAATGATGCATCACCTAACATATAAACATCAGACACTTTAGGTCTTGTTATTTTAAGTCCCTTGTTTTCAATGGCATCTAGTACATCTAAAAATGTTTTGGTAGTTAATGTATACTCTGGTAAAAGAACCTTTTCTATATGAAAATTCTCTATTACTTCATCCAATCCTCCAATATGATCTTCGTGAGGATGGGTTCCTATTATGTAATTTAATTTCTTAACACCAACATCTTTTAAATAATCAGATACTAGTTCACCGTCTCCATTATTTCCTGCGTCAATCAAGAGGGCCGATTCATCTATCTGAATTAATATACTATCTGCCTGACCCACATCAATAAAATGTATTTTAAGTATATCTTCTAGGTCTTTACCTTCAACCGATGAACTTGTATTCCACTGATTCGTCCCTTTTTGATAAGAAACTTGATTATCTACATTCTTACTACACCCAGTAATTAATATGATAATTTGAAATAATAATAGTAAAAACTTGATTTTTATATTCATTGCATCTACACTCCATCTTACTCTGTCATTATATTCCGTCATTGAGTATTATATCACTGTTTGAAATATTTAAAACAAAAAGATGTGTCTACTAAAACGTAGACACACCTAATAGAATTAATCATTGGCTAATCTTTTCCTTTTAACAAGAACACCTATTACTATACATGCAAAACCAGAAGCAAAATATAATCCAATGGGTGCGGTTCCTGTTTGTGGCAATTCACCACCAGCCTCGATACCTGCTTCTCCAGGAAATTCAACAACTACATTACCAGAAGCATCTTTAAATACAATACTTGTAATGGATGCCGCTCCTGCATTTTTAAATCCTGTCTTAATCCAAATTTCGTTATATGTATTTTCTTCTTTAAATTGACCAGTGATATCATAAGTAAAAGTGCCATCTAAGCGTTGTTCATCTGGAAACTGGTTCCATTTGCCATCACTATTAGCTATAAATTGTGGTTGAAAGTAATCTGTTTCAACTGCGTATGTAACATCGACTGTTGTAATTTTTGCCGCTGTAGCTGAGTCTACACCTTCATCTTGCAGTTTTAGAAGTAACGCTGTGCTCTCTCCATAATCATTTGCAGCATCCGATGAAAATACATGTGGCAATTCTACTGCAGCTCTTACAGGTATGGCAATAAACATAAATAATAAAAATAAAACCATAACACTAGATAAAACTTTTTTACTTAACCTCATCACTTGACCTCCCATAATATATAGTTTAGTTCAATACTGCTATTCCATTATATCCCAATTATGCACACTTGTATAGACGTAGAATGCATAATTATGCCATGCTGTTTTGTGCATTTTATCTAATCCATTTTTGCATGAACAATTAATCTTTCTGTACCATTGTTTTCACAAGAAATTAAAGTAAGTGTTTTTTCATCTTTCACATCTTTAATTACATCCATATCCGTAGGCTCTGTAACAAATTTATCATAAACATAGTATTTATATGTTATACCTTTTAAGTCGGTTAATACAATTTCATCTCCTACTTCTAATTCATCAATATGTTTGAAAAAAGTACCATAAGTGCCACCTCTATGACCAGCCAATGCACAATTACCAATTTGCCCAAACTTTTTTGTTTGCTTCATATGACCAATTGTAACACGGATATTATCCCATTCTGTACCTTCTACTACTATCATTTTAACATTAATCTTACTAATATCAATTAATCCGATGATTTCTTGTTTTCTTAAGTAATCATTCACTTCACTTGATTTTTCAGAATTAGATTGAGAGGCTTTTGATGATTCCTCCAATGATTTTATTATAGTATTAACATCTGCTATAGCTTCATTATTATTAGATGTTTCATCATTTGTAGTTTCAGTATTCTCATACATTTCATTCTCAAACACATCATCATCATAATTATTAACAACATCATCTAGCAATACATCATCATCTAGCAATACTTCATTCTCTGGTGATTCATCCTCAGTTACTACATCTTCTATAACTTCAGTTCTCCCTTGTTGATTCATATATTCAAACATGATTTTTTCATATTCTTCCATTAATATCTTCTGATTATAATATGTATACCCTTTTGCGATGAGTGGATAGGAAAATATGATAATACCAACACAAATTAGTAATGTAGATAAAAAACTTTTTTTCTTCATACAATCCTCCTAAGCATATTTTAAACAAATTTTAACAAATACTGTTTTATCTTATATGTTAACATGGTCAAATGTTAAAATCAACCATTAAGAATTGGCTAAAAGTGAGCATAAAAAAAGATTTGAACTCCTTTACAAAAGAACCATCAAATCTTTTATTATTTCTTTATTTTATATTTTTAATATTTAAAGACTTAAATAGTTTTTCATACTTTTAAGTGCAGACTTTTCAAGCCTGGATACTTGCGCTTGTGAGATTGCTATTTCCTTTGCAACTTCCATTTGTGTCTTTCCTTCATAAAATCTTAATTCAATAATATTTCGTTCTCTATCTGAAAGTTTGGATAATGCTTCTCTAAGCGATATTTCTTCTACCCAATTCTCCTCCTTATTTTTCTTATCACTAACTTGATCCATAATATATAAGGTGTCTCCACCTTCTGAGTAAACTGGTTCATATAATGATACAGGACTTTGAATTGCATCGAGAGCATAAACAATATCTTCTTTCGCCATACCAATTTCGCTTGCAATTTCACATACAGTTGGCTCTTTGTCATTTTTCTTTAATAAAGCTTCCTTAGCATATATGGCTTTATAAGCCGTATCTCTTAAAGATCTACTAACCCTAATGCTATTATTATCTCTAAGATATCTTCTTATTTCACCTATGATCATAGGTACTGCATAGGTGGAAAATTTAACATTCTGAGTTATATCAAAATTATCAATCGCTTTCATTAGCCCGATACAACCAATTTGAAATAAGTCATCAACATTTTCATTACTATTGGAAAAACGTTGTATAATACTTAATACCAATCTTAGATTCCCTTTAATATACAACTCTCTTGCCTCTTTGTCCCCCACTAATATACGTTTAAATAATTCTTCTTTTTCATTACTATTTAATAATGGTAATTTTGAAGTATTTACACCACATATTTCAACCTTATAAAGAGCCATAATATACCTCCCAAATCATTAATTAACATAACTTAATGATTCACTTATTTGATGCTCTTTATACTAAAATTCATGATGTAATAATTTCCTTTTTTATTACCAATTTATATTGCGATAGTATTCTTATAAATATTATTCAACTCATGCTATTCTAATCTTAACATCTCTTTCTTGAGCCTTTTAATAATCTTTTTTTCAAGCCTAGAGATATATGACTGAGAAATTCCTAATAAATCTGCCACTTCTTTCTGGGTTCTTTCATTACCATCTTCTGTATTAAGACCGAACCTAAGTTGAACAATAATTCGCTCTCTATCTGATAATTTAGATAAAGCTTTACCTAATAATTTTCTATCTACTTCTTCTTCAATATTCTTATAGATAACATCTTCTTCCGTTCCTAAAATATCAGATAAAAGTAGCTCATTTCCATCCCAGTCCACATTTAATGGTTCATCAATAGAAACTTCTAATTTAGTTTTATTATTTCTTCTTAAATACATTAAAATTTCATTCTCAATACAACG
>JAEWHU010000050.1 GCA_023387635.1 Bacillota bacterium | reverse complement strand
TACTTTAATAAAGTTTACATATTCCATAATTAGCAAATGAAAAACATTCATATTGGCTCCTATCTGTGCCTTCTATATCCCTTAGTAATGTGGTATTACTAAGGGATATTTGTCCAATTTTATTTCACGTTACAAAGGGATATAAGTGTAAAATAAATAAGTAACTTATAATTATTTTTTTATTTACTCATTATTTCTTTTTTTGTGTAAATATTAATTTAGTCAAAACTCCATTTTCATTTTTTTCTGCTTTACCCATAAATAAGCCTGTAGGATTAATATAATTATCTGCATCTTTTTTAGCTTCTAAAGTACTATCTTTGACATCAAATACTGTAACTGATTTTAAGGTTTTGTATTCAATAATAATATCTTTATCTGTATCTTTTAGTGTATCAGCAATCAACTCTCTAACTTCCTCTCCACTTATTACTAGTCCATTATACTTCTCCCTATCCATATCATTCACTTGATTCGTTAGCGCATTATACTGAGACATACTTTTATTGGTCCCAACTTTACCTTCTTTCATTACCACAAATGCTACTACAACTAAGGCACAAACAATCAAAATAGTTGCTGCTATAATTAAAAATTTTGCTGCCTCTGATAAATGTTTTGTTTTCACATAAAATCCCCTTTTTTTATTATTTTATAAACTCTACATTAATTATTCTAAGCCACCCCATAGACTTTCATAGATCTATTTCTTAGCAAATTGCACGGACACTATGACAAGATTCTCATTCTTTTTTACACTTCCCATATATTTACTCGTTGGCTTTATATAATATTCACTTGAAAAATTAGTAATCATATGAATATATTCTTTATTGCTATGTACCTTTGTTTGTGAACCTACATCGACTACAACACTAAATGGTCCACTTTCTTCTATCGTATAATCTCCCAAATATTTTTTTATAAAATTTATAACATCACTACCGGTTACCTCTAATCCATCATATTTACTTATATCAGACTGAGTAAGCTCATTATTTAAATCAATAATTTGTCTGGTTACTGTACTTCCTAATCTTTGTGAATTATCATGTACATAGAACCCAAGTGCAATCAATGAGCAAGTGATAAATAAAGTTGCGGCCATAAGTAAAAACTTTACTGCCTCTGAAACATTGTTTATTTTCATTTCGAATCTCCTTTCATTTAAATAAACTGTGAAACTAAAATAATTCACTAGATATTAGCTGGTAATCTTTTATACACTGAATTATAAAAGGAGCAATTAGATAGGCTATCATTATTAACATAAGAGGGATATAAGCGATTAAAGTTGCGTTATCCGCTTTCTTTTTTAATACTATTTCATTTTCTTGTTTTCTCCTTTCGCTAAAGTACAAACGATCTGCTGCAATTTCGTCAAAAGCTTTAATAATACCTATTTTGTCACTAACTAATAGATTATCCACTAGACGACGAAATACTTCACATGTTTCTTTTTCTTTTAAACGTATCAATGCCTCTTCACTACCAGAATTAAAGTCGTTGATGCATTCTTGAATGGAAGTTTTAAATATACCTGCAAAGATTTCCATAGTTTCAAGAATCGTTAAAATAGATATATTATCAAGGTACATCAGCATTAAGATGATGGAATGGAATTGGACTACTTCTCCATTCATCCCAAGCCTTATAACTCTTCTCCTATACAATAGCATCCAATATGGGAGGTAATAAGCAATCAATGTTATAATTATGCTTATTAACAGCTCATACCAACGATAATATTCGTTTTTATAAGACTTAAGTCTAGCTAATACCGTATTCATAATATTTTCTTTCATTACTGAATTGTTAACTTGAATCTCCTTTTCCATTTTCTCCTTTATTACAACATAAGGTACTTTTTCATCCTTATATTTTTCTATATACATGGATATATATTCTTTGGACTTATCAATTTGGATTGAATTCGCCATAGATTTATTATGGGCATCATAAAAGTTATATCTAATATTTGTTCTTTTCGTATGATGAATATGAAAAATCAATCCTGTAATAAAACAAAATGCAACAAACGCATATAAAAATTGTTTCACTAGAAATTGTCTATAAGAAATGCTTTCTCTCGTTTGCTTTAAGAGTATTTTCAGTCTTAAAACTTTTGTATAAAAGCGTTCTGTATAATTATCTATTATGTTTTTTAGGATAGTTATTTCTGAAAGTTTAAACAGAAAGATATTGTTTTTGGGTGTGATAGACATGATATCTCTTTCAAAATTTTGAAATAGATAACATAAGACGATAACAAGAATTGAGGTAATATAAATGCCTATTCCAATAGTTCCCTCGTAGAAACTAGTTAATTCAGGCAGGTTAGAGATACCAAAGGATTTACAAAAATCAAGAGAAAGTATTGGAGCTACTGTCATAAAAACTAAGCCAGAAAAAATAAAGATTAATTTACTTTGCTTTAATTCCTCCATTTGCACTTCATTTTTTAGATGATGCAAGTTCATTTGAAAGACGGATTGTTCCTCTATTTCTTTATCTCCATATTGAATTACTTGAACACATAAGGATAGAAACAATTTCAAATAGTTGATCCCTATAACCTCATTATATAATCTAATATCCTTATCCATATATTCTGAAGTTAAGACTTCATATATTTTATTACTATGGGCTTTCATTTCTTTTCCTACATTTTTCATTGCATCTAGAATAGCAATATCAACCATGCGACTTTCATAATAATAATGTCTTACATCAGTAAAAAATACGATCATTTGCCTTAAAAGCTTCACTTCTGCATTTCTCATTACTATATAGAGCAATTCATTATTAATTATGATTGTCAGAATTATAGCGATAATACCATTGAAAAAAGTAGGATGAAGTAAGAATACGAAGGCTATTTCTATTCCACAAATACTAGATATAATTATAGTAATTATCATAGTTTTCTTTGCATTTATTTTCTTGTCCCCTGGACAATATACTTCAAAGCATCTCCTTATGTGATTTAGATAAAGAGTTATGAAAGGTATCTTGTCTAAAAGATCATATAATACTAATAGTTTACTTCTTTTTATATTTAACGTTCCATAAAAAAGCCCATCTTTCCTTTTCGCATTAGCACTTATCCTGTATGCTATCAGTATTACACATCCAATATATAAGGCAGCAAGAAATAACATTATCCCTATATAATTCATCAAATATTCGCCTCCTTGTTCAATTTGGCTATCATTTGATGAAAGCTTACAGTTTCCTCATCAGATAAATTTATTAACAAACGATTTATCGTATTTTCACTTATTGGATTTTTATAATAATATTTACCTTTTTCAAATACAACGATGTCCACAGTTTGATATGCTTTTGTATTTGTTACTCTTTTCAAATATAATTTAAAACACTCCGTCAAATCTTCTGGCCAAACTATGTCCTCATTCTTGTCTTCTATTGGTATAATTTCAGTGATTCGCTCAATATAACGTTCTCCATACTTAGATTTTACCATGTGGACATCAAAGTTAAGTGCCTTGCATACACTTCTTTCTGCTCTTAAATCATCGGAGTACAATCCATTTTCCTTTGACATAACTGCATTCGTATGATATTCAATTAAAGCCCCTGTGGTCATAGCATGATTCGTACTCATAGTCATTTTAGTACCTACTAAACTTAATTCAACTACTTTTGCAGCAGTAGCAAAATCTGCCGATTCACCAGCGATAAGAACAGAAGCATCTGTCTTTTTCAGTGTACTTATGGCCAAAGAAGAAGAAATCATATCTGTAGTTTTAAACCCTGCAATGTTTTTTTCTGGGTACAATCTTGATAACCATAATTCATAAAAGTTCTCTAAAGTACGAATTGGATACCTATTATCAATAAATTTAACTAGACTTTTTAATAAGGTGGTTTTTCCACTGTTTTGTTCTCCTGTAATTACAAGTACCATGCAACCTTTCACAAGATAAGTTAAGATTTCAATGGGAATATAAGCATTTTCATGGGTAATTAATGATTCAATATTTATAGGTGAAACAGAACTAAACTTACGTATCCAAAAGGAAAAGGATTCTGAAAATGGTGGCCTTGTACATGTTATGCGATCACCATCTTTTGTATCATTAATTATATATCCTCTTAGCGAACTTAACCATCCAGGATTATTGTTTCGATAAAGATTATGTACAACCCTTTCTAACTCCCTTTGGGTACCAAAGGACATGAACACCATCCTTATTGGCTTTCCTTGGTAGAATATCCATATAGAATCATACCTGTTATGCCCTTTATATCCAGTTAATAATATCTCCTCCATATATTCATAAGCTAATATACTCGTTCCACTAACACCTCCAGCCACTCCATCAATAGATTTTTCCTCTCTTAGAGAATCTATCACCCCATGACCGGCATAATCTTGGTATATCCTTTGAGTAATAATATCTAGCTTTTCAACATAGCTAAGTCTTCTTATACTATATAAATAAGCCCGTTCTATATCCTCACCTTCAATGGAATAATAAGTCCCATCCTCACTATATTTTTCTTTATCAAATTCATTCTCTTCACATAATTTAGCAAACCCTGTATCCTTATATTCCTTTCGATAAATATATAAAAGAATATCAAATTTATCCATAACCTTTAGCATCGTTGAATCTGAAAATGGTATCACATAATCTATTGTCTCTTCTGAAATATTAAACTTTCTTTGTAACAATTCAGCTATATATTCTTTTAAATATTCTTTTTGTCCAATATCTCCGGTACAACAATTTCTTACTGCTCTATCTAACTTAGCCTTCTGATCCTCTCTTTTCTT
Source organism: Bacillota bacterium (assembly GCA_023387635.1). Classification (GTDB taxonomy): domain Bacteria; phylum Bacillota; class Clostridia; order Lachnospirales; family Lachnospiraceae; genus Anaerocolumna. The sequence goes on along the minus strand of JAEWHU010000050.1, from coordinate 2,565 downwards.
TGCTTCCACCTTATTTAAATTTAATTCAGATATATTCGTATTCTGAATTGCAGATATGGTATCCTTTATCCCCTTAGTCAGATAATCAATTTTATAATACCTATAACTATGCTTATCCTGTATTATGGATAAATCCTTTTTGAAGATGAAATAAATTATCAATATAACGACTGATAGAATCAATGCTATCAGTATTAGGTTAAGTAAGGAGGTCATGTAATTATCCTCCTATTCATTCCAGCTTTCCTAAGAATTTTCGAACATGCTTCTTTAATGCTATTGGTAAAATACATGTTTTCTTCCCCTTTATCATCCTCTAGGCAACTCTCCATATATGATATTGCCAACCCACTTGACATTGAATCCATATATTTCGTATTGTATGGTATTACCGCAATATTATTTTTGATAAAATTTTTATAGATTCGCTTTATATTAACGACACTATACTTTGAATTCTTATCATAATTACCCAGAAGATAAAAAAGTTTATTACTAAACTCCTCAAACGGATTTTCTTTAAAATATTCATCTAATACAGCTTTGCTTTGACATAAATTAACTACTACAATGTCACTAAGCCTAATAACCCTTTTTGTAATCTCATCGCTAAGACCTGAATTAGTATCTATAAAAACCATGTCATAATTTTGCTCAATGGAATGAATTATACTAGGAAGGACAGGTATTAATTTATCTTCATAATGTTCTCTGTTTATTTTCGTAGTTCCAGGTAATAAATTCAAACCTTGATTTAACATTGATATGGAACAATTATGAATCACCTCTTTATTTAATGGTTCAGACTTTATACTCCTAGATAGAGCATCTAGTCCAATATCGCCATTAAAATATTCACCAACAACTTTAGTATGAGTTCCAACTAATGGTACTTCTAGATTGTTAAAATTAAAATTCGTTTGCATAATCATGTTGTTTTGCTCATATAGTATTGTGCTAAATATGGCAATTGCTATCATATTACTAGTTGTTTTTGCTTGTCCATGAACCGGACTCCAAAAAGTTATTTTCATACTAACCTCCATTCTACCGTGTGAAAATTCTGTTTTCACACTACTCCGCGAATCCTTGCATCAGCACAATATTTGCAAAGTGAATAGATTTTCAATTCACTTTATTAACACTTTCATATTAGGCATGCCTATATCATAAATTAATAATTTAATTAATTACCCTTTAAAGCTTTTTTTATTATGTTATTTAATTGTTTTATTGATTGTTCAGGATATAACATTTTAGATATTTCATAAAGATATTCTTTTAGACTGTTACTAATTTTACGAAAGGATGTAAGATTTTGTTCTTGGCATACTACACGGTATTTAATATCCCATGTATGCAAATAATGAGTGTATATCTTAACCTCCCCAGGAAGGCCAAGTAATTTTAAAATTTTATTCTCAGGTAGTAATATTTCATAGACATCTTTCATTATTACATGCATTACTTTGCTAATATCTAATTTTAATTCTTTGATTGCTAATATATGATGTAATTGAATATCTGTAATTAAAATATAGTAATCACAAATATTATATTTATTACAGGTATTATATAATCCATAATAAACAAAGACCTTGTCATATTCTACACTTTCTACATTTTCTAAAGGGATGGTAGTAAAATCAATACCTCTATAATCAATAAAATCATTATTAGAATTAAGTTCATATAGATTTGGAATACAAGACATTAAAGATTTACTAAATGAATTATCCACGAGAAGTACTTTTTCATTATTATTATAACTGATCCTGGCAAGATATAAAATTATATCGTAGGCATCAATTCCTATAAAACCAATAGCTTTATTCACCAAATTCTACCTCTTTCTCCTCACTATTAAAATCAGAGGTATAATATATAAAACCATTCTCATCTACTATCTGTTTACTTTCCTTTTGTTCTATATAGCTATTATTTTTGACATCCCAGTTAATATTAGATACATCTACATTACTACTCTTTGCAAGTCGATTCTCTAGATTTTTTCGTACCTCTTGGCTTAGATAATTGGATGCAATCGTTACTATATTGGGACTATCTCTAATTAATTCTATGGAAACTAATGAAGGGGTATATGTAATAATAGATTCACTCTGAACATTAGGTTCTATATATTTTGTAGTATAAAGTACGGCCCCTTTATAAAGAAAAGCATCTATAATAGCACTAGACATTCGTAAAATCTCTTCTTCTAAAAGCCAAAAGTAAAATATTTCTTTACTTTCATCAAAGAATTTAATCTGTTTTTTTGATAGTATGATATAATTTTCACCATTGGGATAGAGAATTCTAATGTCTACCATATCATTATGAGTAATATTTGTATTTACTGTTATAACATTATAACTAGTCTCTCTTAAATCCGTATCTAGAATATTCTCTGTAACCATGGTTGATAAAATGTGAGTACCTTCTTTTATTTCCACAATTACCATTTTCCCAATATCTTCTTTTGTAAAATAAGTAACTTCTGGTTGAGTTGAAAAAACTTTTTTATATTCAATATTATCTTTTGTGATATATTCACCCATTGATATA
>JAEWHU010000030.1 GCA_023387635.1 Bacillota bacterium | reverse complement strand
GCTATAGTATAAGATATAGGTAAATAAATTCAAAATTGTCGCTCTATCTTTGAAAAAGTTAGAAAAGCAAACAAAGTTCTTGTCTATTGGAAAATTTAGTTTGTTTATTTTATCTGATATGTTATTATGTTATTATGCAAACAAAAATTGATACGCATAATAATTGTATAATAAGAGGTGAGAATAATGTTTGAGTTTAAAATCACATTAGATGATGATGATTATTTACTATTTAATCAATATCATTTATTAAATAGTTCTATTGGTAAAAAAACTTTGATGTCGTTTAGATTTATTATTCCATTCATTTGTTTTATGGTCGTTGTAATATTTTATATAGCAGGCTCTGATTTTCAATTAATTTTGATTGAGGCAATAGTGATGACGATTTTCTCTATAATGTGGATTGTATATAGTAAAAAAAAGATTCTAAAAACCATGGTAAAAAGTATAAAAAAAGTGAAGAAAGAAGGTAGGCTCCCTTATAGCAACGAGGCAATATTAAAGTTTGATGATGAAAGTATACATGAGCTCACACCAAATACTGAAAATAAGACGAAATATTCATTGATTGAAAAAATTGCTGTAACAGAAAAAGCTATTTATATTTATTTTAGTTCTGTACAGGCATATATTCTTCCAGTATCCGCTTTTTCAGAAGAAATGGAAAAACAAAAATTCTTGGAATTTATCAATTTGAAGACTGATATTAAAAGAGATACAAAATGAGCATAACACTAAGCTGCCAAACTCCTATATATATACCGAGTTATTTACTAGATGATTCGAATAACGATTTCAATAAAAATAATATGTGCACTATTATGTACGCATAAATCAGTAGTGGATGAACCACCTTTCTTTTCAGTAATTGTAGTATAGGATTATGGTTTGAATCCCGTCTCGCGCTCTATAAAAAATAAGGAATCATGCAAAGCATGGTTCCTTATTTTTTATAGAGCAGGTAAACAATGGATGTAGAGCCTTCAAATATAAGAATGAACATCCTCAGTGGTCATTCTTATAAGTCAACACTTTTTTAAAAGTGTAGATAATACAACTCTTCTTGACTGGAAAGTTATGTAAGTGTAAAATGTATAAATAAAAGATTAATTTGCCTAAGTATATTGGAGGAAAGATATTATGGCTGAATACTGGGATTTGTATGATGAGAAGAGAAATTTTATTGGAAGAACCATAAAGGGTGTCAAACAAAGAACTGTTGAAAATGATTGAAGAAAAAGAAGTGGTTCGGTCAGTTGGGTTAAGATACGAAAAAAATAAAGAGAAATTAATTTAAGCATAAATTGTAACTATTTGTACTTATGACATACAAAATCGGTTGATGTCGGATTATTTATATTAGTTAATGGGGTGAATTTATGGGAATAAAGACTGACGAAGAATTAGCTGATTTTAGGGCAAGGTATAAAGAAGCCAGTGTACATATGATTATTCATATTGTCATATGGGCAATTGTTATTTATGCAGTTTTGACTTTTCTGCATAAAGATATTGTGTATATTATTTTAGGTTTGTTGTCTATCATTGTTTTTATCTATATGATAACAAGAAAAGTTGCTAGTCAACATTTGATTGTATATAGTTGGATTTGCCTTACGTGCGTTATTGCGTGCGGTGTTGTGTTTGGGAGATTTAACAACATAGAAATCATGCTGCCTATGATTATATATGTTTGTGTTATTGATGTTTTTAGCTTCACACGCTTTGGGAAAAAGACTGCAAATGCAAAATTGATGAATAGCAATAAATGGTTGCCCCGATTGCTTGTTTATGGTCGTTCATTTAAGACAGGAAAGCCTGTCGTCACAAAAGGCTTTGGGGATTATCTGTGGTACTCGATTGCTTTTACCACAATATATACAACATATGGAAAAAACATAGGATTTTGCGCAATCATAGCAATCATATTTGGAGTGATAATAAACTTGATAATAATTAGTAAAATTTACAAATATACATGGTATAAAGGTTTCCCTGCAACCATTGGTCCCTTGGGTTTATGTATAATTCTTGTAGTTATAATTTCTATAGTAAGCTAATAAGCAAATAACCGTATGCGCTTTAACTTCTATAGAAAACATCTATTTTGTGAATAAGGAGAAAAACTATGATTGTGAAACACATAAATGAAAAGCAATTTGACTTTATCAGCGAAAAAGATAAAGATTTTATTGTCGCATTTACGCAAGCTCTTGAGAATATGGGCTACACATACGGTGGCAGTATCGGCAGTGGTTTTTGCTGGGGAAAGTATATGCTTATATTCCGAAAAGCCAATGTAAAATCAAAAAATGTTGTTGCTCGAATCTACATAAGAGATAATTCTATCGTTCTTCGCCTGTTTTTTAATAATATTACAAAGCATTCTAGATACATCACCACAACATCTGATTATATTAAGAGCGTATTTATTGGAGATTATGGGAAGTGCAAACATTGTAAAGGTGATAATTGTAAGTTTAAAAAAGAATACGAGATTGATGGAGTAAACTATGAAAAGTGTAATGGTACAACTTTTGAATTTTACAATCCGACTGTTGAAAACTTGCATGACTTTTTAAACTTGTTCAGTGAATTTTACCCAGCAAAACGAGCATAGGAAGGAGCGTATTGATGTGTAAAAAACACATCATACAAGGGAGTAAATGAATAAACCGAAAATGATTTTATTTGATTATGGTGGAACATTATTATATGAACCGAACTGTAATTTTCTAAATGGAGAGCGAGAAGTGTTTAAACATGTGGTTAAAAACCCGAACCACCTTACTCCAGAAGAGGTGAGCAAATTCGAAACAGATTTATTTGAATCTTTTCAAAAGAGCCGTAATCTAGGATATGAGGCACATGGTATACAACTCCTTCGTCTAAAATATGAATATAATGAAATTGAACTTGATATTTCCTATGAAGAAGCAGAAAAAATTTTGTGGTCGTATACTTCACCAATGACAGACAAATCTAGAATGCCCCATGTATTGGAAATGCTAGAATTTTTGAAAAGAGAAAAAATTCGTAGTGCAGTTATTAGTAATATAGGATGGTCAGGAAATGCGTTAAAGGACAGAATTCAGTACTTGCTGCCAGATAATGAATTTGAATTTATCGTGGCTTCTTGTGAATACGGAATAAGGAAACCCAATCCCATGATTTTTGAATTGGCATTAAAAAAAGCAAAGTTAAAGCCAGAGGATGTTTGGTATTGTGGAGATACTTTTGCCATGGATGTGGAAGGAGCACATAATGCGAGTATTTTTCCTGTATATTACCAAGGGTTAGTGGAAGACGGACCGAAGCGTAAAAATAAAGAAATAGAGACAGATTATCCATATTTAAAAATAGTGGATTGGCTAGAACTGATTGCCCTGCTTCAGAAAATAATCTGATATAAAATGGAGGATTGTTAATGATACAAATTAGTAAAGATATAAAGCTAAAAAATGTAACTAATGTGGTAAATGAAAAATCACCGAGTTTTTCTGGTATTGTGAATCAAGAATGCAAGGGAAAATTATGGGTAGATAATATTGAAGTACCAAGAATTGCACTTGTTGAATCCTTTGCAGTAGGAAGTTTTGCATTTCTTGGGACATATGAAACCAATAAAGACTTTTTGAATTTAAAAGATTTTTTAGAAAATGAGTTGTTTTATCACTTAAAGAAAAATGGGTATGATTGTTTTGAATTTTCAATTGAAAGTGAGAACATAAGTAATAATATTTTAGAGATGTTTAAAACCAAATCAATTCAAACAGAAAAAGAAATCTCTTTCAGAGTTAATGTAATACCTAAAAAAAGTCATGATATTCCAAAAGAATATGAAATAAGAAAAGTAGATACTATATTTTGGAATATGTTATCAGAAGGCAAATTTGAAAATGAGGATTTTTTAAGAATTCGGTTGCTGGAATCTTGGCATTCGTTCGAAGAATTTGAGGATAAAAGTATTGCTTATTGTACTATTTTCGAAAATAGAATCGTTGCAGTGATGGTAGGAACTGCATGTTTTAATAATATAATAGCAATAGATATTGAAACAGAGGAAAAGCATAGAAGAAGGGGATTGGCTTATGCCATGGCGGTAGAGTTTATAGCAGATTGCTTGAAAAATGATTATATACCACAATGGGATTGTGTTGAATCAAATCCAAATTCATATAATATGGCTAGAAAATTAGGCTTTGAGAAAATGAATGAAAATGCAGTTTATTGGTTTGATATTTAATCAGGCATATTAATTTTAATATGCAAATTCATATTTGTAGAGTTTAATCACAGAAGAGGATGTGCTTACGTCATAAAAAAGCATATATTCTCATGTGTATAAGAATATGTGCAGAAATATAACAGGAGTCGCAAAATACAAAATGGTATGATATAATGTGGGTAGGAAATATTTGCTTTATGAGCTAGATTGTACAAAAGTGGAGGTGGAGCAACATGAATATTAGTATTATAGAAATGGCCGATACTGATTATGATAAGGTAAAAGAGTTAATAAATTTTGAAGATGCTGATGCTGATTTTTTATTGGAATTCAAAAATAGGGAAAAGAATTTTAATTGTGTTTATAATGATGACAAACTAGTAGGTATTGTACAAATCGTTGCAGGTACAAAATCCTATCTCTATATTTTCATTGATCCATCATATCGAAACAATGGAATTGGATACAAGACCCTTTCATTGTGTGAAGAAAAATTATTTGCTAATAATGCTGAGCAAGTTATGACAACATATCGAAAAGATAATATATATGCGAAAACGTTTGCTAATAAATATGGATACATCAGGAAATTTTCATCAACTTATATGGAGTATTCAGGAGAGCAGTTTAACATTCCAGAGTTACATATTAGAACTTATTGTGACAGTGATTATGACAAGGCACATGAGATGTACGCCAAGTCGTTTCACGATATGCGTATAAGTGTAGGCGATTTCCCTGATTCAGTGATTGAGCAGCCTAACGAAAAAATGCGTAAGCATTGGGCAATAACGTCAGATGAGCGCTTAGTATATATGCAAAACGATGAGATAATTGGCTATGCTCATATTGACGGGAATGAAATAGGAAGTGTATCTGTTAAAACAGAAAATCAAGGACAAGGTATCGGACGAAATTTTGTAAAATATATTTCAAACAAAATACTTGCTGAAGGAAATGAGATTGTTTCACTATACTGCGTGGTTGGTAATAAAGCGAAAAATTTGTATGACAGTTTAGGGTTTAAAGATATATATACTGCTGAGTATTCAATAAAATCTATTGTACGTAGCGAATAACATTTTGAATACGAAAGGAAATTGTATTTTGGAAATAAAGTTTGAAAAAGCAACAATTAGCGATATTGATGCATTAATTAATGTTCGAAATCAAAGTTTCTATGAAGATTATGTGAAGTATGGAACAAGTCCAGGATATAATTGTTCAAAAGAAAGTATGGAAAAATGTATTTTAAATAGAATATCATATAAAATAATTTGTAATGATCAAATAATAGGTAACATAAGTGTTACCAATAATAATAATGACACATACCACATTGGTTGCCTTTGTGTGATACCAGATTATGAAAACAAAGGGATAGGACAAAAGGCACTCAGTTTTATAGAGAATAGATATCCAGGTGCAACCAATTGGAATTTAGTAACACCTAAGGACAAGGCGAGAAATCATTACTTTTACAAAAAAGCAGGCTATACCATCACAAAGGAATATATGAAAGGTTCTGTTAAGTTAGTTTTGTTTGAGAAGAAAATAAATGCATAAATTCAAAATTACATAATGTATTATATTCAATGTATATTATTCCGACTAGAAAGGAAGAAGAATATATGAATTATCAAAATAGATTAAATGAGCAGTTAAATGAACAAATACAAGAAGAGATGGAACATAGTAAGGCATATCAGCTGTTTATGAAACAAAAAGATTCTAATGACTATGCAATCAAAAGAGAAGGATATCGGGATGATTTGCTACATACCATATATCCGGAGGAACGTAAGGATGTGGAGTCAATAATTGTTGCTTTATTTAATAAGCAAGATATAGATGTATTAAAATTTATGGCTGATCTTACAACAGTGGACGGTATTTTAATCGTTGAAGACCAATATGAGAGTTTATCAAAACAAATAATTGATATGCCAAATCTAGCTAGATATTTATATATTCATACTAAGAAACAGATGTATCTAAAAGATATAAAAGATTATTGTTTTGGTGACAAATGCCAGCAAAGAGTAGAGGCAGTTCGTATCTTAAGTATATTAACAATGGATTTAGAGTTAGAAGAGATTCCACAGCTATATGACATATCGCAAACAATTATATTGAAAGAAAATGAAGGTGAGCTTCTTTTTTGGGCGAGAGCCATTAGGCGTAAATGCTTAAAGCGATTAGGCAATATAGGAGATAATGAACATAAAGTAACAATGGAAATAAGTGAAGAAGTTGATTGAAGAAGGAATAGGGGAAAAATAAATAGAAAGGAAAGCAGAATGTTACCAATAATAGAAAACAAAGCAAATCAAACATACTGACTTGCTTTGTGAAAGATGGTAAGCAGTGTATTAAATAAT
>JAEWHU010000394.1 GCA_023387635.1 Bacillota bacterium | reverse complement strand
AAATCCCTATGAATTCTTAATATTTTATAACAAATTATAACAATTATAAAGATTTGTTAAAAAAAGTAGACAGAAATTTAAAATAAATGAAACATTTTTAGCACTTGAATCGTCTAATAACTAAGAGAGTAAAAAATAAACCATCTACTTATTGGATAGAAAGGAAAAAATCATGGAGCAAATAACAAAAATAAAGATAAGAACAAAATACGCAACATTTTTTAAAGGAATTATATTTGCAACATTTGGGAATCTATTTTTAGTTTGGGGTATCTTAGTGATGTTAAAAGGAGACAATTATTATATGGATTTAATATATCCATTTATTGGGATTATATGTTGTTTGTCTATTGGAATGTTTTCTATGTTTCATGGTGAGAATAAAGAAAAAGAAAAAGTGAATCTTTCAGGGCATGAGTTTGTACGTTTATGATAAAAATCAGCTCATTTGTCTAAAAATTTTATATATTGTAATCATTTTTTACTAACTTTAAGAAACTTGCAAATAATAATAACATTCTTATTCATTTTGTGATATAATGATAGGATGTGAAGTTATGCGTGCTAAAGGAGTAAAGAATGATTCGACTATCAAGAACTGGAATTAGAAATTTAACTGCAAATGATGTAATTTATGCAAGAGGTCTTAATGATTATAAAGAAAATCATGTAGTGAATGCTACTTGGTCTAATATAAAGAAGCAATATCGTATCACAGTGAGAGATAATTTTGAGTACACAGTTACTATCCAAGAATTAGAGGGTGGTGCTTTTGAACATGCTTGTAATTGTTCTGAGCATCTAAAAGAAAAAGGTGCATGTAAGCATGTTGTATCTGCACTGTTTTTTATACTTAATTATATAGAACGAGCTTCAATGAAGGAACCTGAGGATCCTATAGACAAAACAGCTTATAGCATTATTGAATATTTTAGTAATCAAGTTGATATAATGACTCAAGGTGAAACTTTCCATATTGACGTTAGTATAGCAATTCCTGCAATGTTAAGGAATGATGTTAGTAATGCACTAGTATCTTTACGCGTAGGAAATCATCGTTCTTATAAAGTAAGTTCCATAAAGAAATTTATACAAGATTTTTATAAAAAAGAAAATATTGCACTTGGAAAAGAATTTAAATATATACACGGAGAAAGTAAGTTAGATAAACGTTCTAAAAAGATTATGGATTATTTCCTCGAGATATATGAAATTCAAGAAGCAATTGATAAGACGTTTTATTCTAAGTTATTTTCGAAGTCTCAGATTATTTTAACGAAAAATATGCTATTTCGCTTATTAGAAATATTAGAAGATCAAGCATTCTCATTGGAATTATACGGAAAAAGTTATGAAGATGTAAAATATCTTACGACAAATCCTACATTAAAATATGATTTATCATTAGATGATGAAAGTATTATTATGGATTATGTTTCAAAGACTAAGGTAATACCTATTACAGAATCAGGGGAATTATTATTCTATAATGGGAATATATATCGACCTACAAAACGTTTTCTAGGAAATTATTTACCTTTTTATAAAAGTTTGGGGAGTAAAAAAGAACCTCTTGCCTTTCGCGGAGTACAAAAAAATAAATTTCTCGAGAATGTTTTACCAAAAATAAGTGAAACATTTGAACTTGAAGTACCAAATGAGTTAAAAGACCGTTTTATTATCGAAGACTTAAAAGCTATTATCTACCTTGATAAAGAAAAGAATTATATTAGAGCCGATTTAAAATATAAGTATGGTGATTATGAGTTTAATGCTTTTGAAAGCCCTAATGTAGAAGAATTAATTATAGTAAGACAACCATTAAAAGAAGAATATTTTACAGAATATTTAGTTGGACTTGGTTTTCAACCAAAGACGAATAGCTATATTTTAAGAAATGAAGAACAGATCTATGAGTTTATTACAGAAAAAGTACATGATTTAGCAAAAGAATGTGATATGTTCTACTCCACTGACTTTAAAAAGATTAATATTAAGTCACCGGGAAGCTTTAAAGCGGGACTTAAGGTTGGTAATAGCGTAGAATTACTTGAAATGAATCTTCAATTTGATGAAGTACCAAAGGATGAACTAAAGGAGATGTTTCGTTCTTACCGTCTAAAGAAAAAGTACTACAGGCTTAAAAATGGTAGCTTTGTTAATTTAGATGAAAAGAATTTAGATGAGGTATGGGATATTATTAAATATCTTAATTTAAGTAGCGAAGATCTTGATAAGGAATCCATTGAATTATCTAAAAATGCTGCTGTTTATCTAAATAGTGTATTTGAAGAGAAGAATCTTGAAGTAGAAAAGAATGAAGGTTTTAAAGAACTAGTGGATCAAATTCTAAATCCTACTACCTGTGATTATGAAGTTCCAGAAGGTATCAATGCTACCTTAAGACCATATCAAGTAAGTGGTTATAAATGGCTTAGAACCTTAGCAAGGCATGGACTTGGTGGAATTCTAGCCGATGATATGGGGCTAGGTAAAACCCTTCAAACTATAGTTTATATGGCAGCCATAAAACAAGAAGTTACAAATGAAAGATTTTTAATCGTATGTCCATCCTCTTTAATTTATAATTGGCAGGATGAAATTGAGAATTTCGCACCAAATTTAACTTCGGAAGTGGTAACAGGAGCACCAAAAGATAGGCAAGATATTATTGAACGTGAGGATTATCCCGATGTTCTAATTACTTCCTATCCATTAATCCGTAGAGATATTAGTTTTTATGAAAAAATCAAGTTTCATACTGTATTTATCGATGAAGCACAATATATAAAGAATGCAGATTCATTGAATGCCAAATCAGTAAAACAATTAATTTCATGGCACAGATTTGCGCTTACTGGTACACCTATTGAGAATTCATTATCTGAGCTTTGGTCCATATTCGATTTTATTATGCCAGGCTATTTGTTGACTCATACAAAATTTGTGAATCAATATGAAAAGCCGATTATGAAGGATGAAGAGGGCGTTCTTGAAGACTTAAATCGTCGTATTATTCCATTTGTATTACGTCGTATGAAAAAAGATGTATTACACGAATTACCTGATAAAGTTGAAACAAAGATGCTTACAGATATGGAAGAGGAACAAAGAAAAGTATATCTTTCTTATATGGATAATATACGTAGGGAAATTCAAGGCGAGATTGAAGAAAATGGAATAGAAAAGAGTAAGATGAAAATTCTTGCTGCTCTTACAAGATTACGTCAAATATGTTGTCACCCAGGCACATTTATTGATAATTATACAGGTGGAAGTGGTAAGCTAGAATTACTCTTAGAAATATTAGACGATGCCATAGCAAATGGTCACAGAATCTTAATATTCTCTCAATTTACTTCAATGCTTAGTATTATTGATGCTGAATTAAAGAAACGTAAAATTGAAGGTTTCTATCTTGAAGGGTCAACGAAAGTAAAAGATCGTAATGATTATGTGAAACGATTCAATCAAGGAGAAGGTAATGTATTCTTAATCTCTTTAAAAGCTGGTGGAACAGGGCTTAACCTTGTTGGAGCAGATACTGTAATTCACTATGATCCATGGTGGAACCCAGCGGTAGAAGAGCAAGCAACGGATAGAGCTTACCGTATTGGACAAGTAAATTCTGTTCATGTAATAAAATTAATTACAAAGGGAACCATTGAAGAAAAAATATATAAATTGCAATTAAAGAAAAAAGATTTATCAAACTCAGTAATTCAATCAAAAGAAGTATTTTTAAATGCTTTAACGAAAGAAGAACTAGAAGATATCTTTAGATAGAACATCAATTTATATTTTAAGTATAACTGCACTAATTGACGATAAGAAAGATATAGATAGAGTGGATTGTATAATCTATTTTGTCTATATCTTTTTATTTAACATAGTGTGTTTTTTCTTGTAAATTAATATTTGAATACTTTTATGTAACTAGTATTTATGTTAGAATGAATTATTGATAGATTTATTACGATACAGCCTTTGAAGCTTATAGAAAAAAATTACCTACTGTTGGTGAAGAGCTGGCAGATGTTGCTATCTATTTATACGGTATTGGAGAGATGTTAGGTATTGATTTAAATAAAGAGATTCTGAAGAAAGTAGATAAAAATAGAAGTCGTATCTATGAAACTATTAATGGCATAAACACTCGAATAAGTGAAGATTAACTATAGTTTACTTTCGAATAAAGATTTATAAAGATACAGGAGAAATGCAATGAAAAGATTAACAATTGGTATTTTGGCACATGTGGATGCGGGAAAAACAACTCTAGCGGAAAGTATGCTATATAAGACTGGTAGTATTAGAAAATTAGGCAGAGTAGATCATAAAGATGCGTTCCTAGATACCTATGACCTAGAGCGTGCAAGGGGAATTACTATCTTTTCAAAACAAGCAGTATTTGCATATAAAGATATGGAAGTGACACTACTTGACACTCCCGGTCATGTGGATTTTTCTGCGGAAATGGAAAGAACCTTACAAGTACTAGATTATGCAATATTAATTGTTAGTGGTAGTGATGGCGTACAAGGACATACTGAAACATTATGGAGGCTTCTAGCTAGATATAATATACCCACCTTTCTTTTTGTGAATAAAATGGATATGGATGGGACAGATAAAAATACACTTATAGAAGAATTAAAAAAACGTTTAAATGATGGATGTGTGGATTTTGACCCAGGAAATGACCCCATTGTATGGATGGAGAATCTAGCAATGTGCGATGAGGAATTGCTGGATAAATACATGGAAGGCAAGGAAATAGAAACAGAGGATATAAAAACATTAATAACAGAGAGAAAGGTATTTCCCTGTTTTTTTGGTTCTGCCTTAAGACTAGATGGAGTGGAGGAATTTCTTGCTGGACTGTTTAAGTACACGAATAATTCTACTTATCCTAATAAGTTTGGAGCAAAAATATATAAAATAGCACGAGATGACCAAGGGAATCGTCTAACCTATATGAAGATAACAGGGGGCAGTTTAAAAGTAAAAATGCTGCTCACTAACCGTAAAGAGAAGGAAGACAATGAGGGTATTTGGGAGGAGAAAGTTGACCAGATAAGGATATACTCGGGAACCAAATATGAAACTATAGAGGAAGCATATGCAGGTATGGTATGTGCGGTTACTGGACTTACTAGTACATATCCTGGGGAAGGTCTTGGTATAGAAGCTGGTTTGGATATGACTATCCTTGAACCAGTACTTAATTACAAAGTTTTATTACCACCAGAGTATGATGCATATGTAATGCTATCTAAATTACGAATGTTAGAAGAAGAGGACCCTAAGCTTCATATTCTATGGTCGGAACAACTAAAAGAGATTCATGTACAGCTAATGGGTGAAGTACAAGTTGAAGTTTTAAAAAGCCTTATTTTAGAACGTTTTGGTGTAAATGTAGAATTTGGCACTGGTAATATTGTATATAAAGAATCAATTATTGAACCAGTGGTAGGTGTTGGACATTTTGAGCCCCTACGACATTATGCTGAAGTTCATCTACTATTAGAGCCAGGGGAAAGAGGAAGTGGGTTAACTTTTCATTCTTCATGTAGTGAGGATGTACTGGATAGAAATTGGCAGCGATTGGTATTGACACATCTAGAAGAAAAAGAACATATTGGAGTTTTAACAGGGGCTCCCATTACGGATATGAAGATTACCCTATTAACAGGGCGTGCTCATCTAAAGCATACAGAAGGTGGAGATTTTAGACAGGCAACTTATAGAGCGGTAAGACAAGGTTTAAAGAAAGCAAAAAGCATTCTATTAGAGCCGTATTATAATTTTAGACTAGAAATCCCATCAGAAACGGTGGGAAGAGCCATGACAGATATGGGGAGAATGTTTGGTAATTTTGGCTCACCCCAAAT
>JAEWHU010000108.1 GCA_023387635.1 Bacillota bacterium | reverse complement strand
AACTCTACAAATACAGAATATTTCTACTCATGCTTGCTCCAGCAGTGATTTATACTCTGATTTTTGCTTACTATCCAATGACGGGAATTGTAATGGCATTTAAGAAATACAATTACGCAGGTGGAATTTGGGGAAGTCCATGGAATGGTCTTGAGAATTTCAAATTTTTTTTCCAGTCAGGACAGGCAGGGCTGGTAACTAGAAATACAGTATTATATAACGTTATGTTTATTGTAGTTAATACAATTGCGCAGATTGCAGCTGCAATCCTACTTACAGAGATTCATAATAAACACTACCGTAAGATTACACAGTCTTTAATGTTCTTACCATACTTTATTTCATGGGTTATTGTAGGTGTTATGGCATTTAACATTTTTAGTTCTGATTACGGATTCTTAAATCGCATGATTACCTACTTTGGTGGAAAAAAGATTTCCTTCTATACAACACCTCAGGTATGGCCATTCATTCTTTTGTTCTTTAGTGTTTGGAAAGGAATTGGATACGGATCCGTAATGTATTTAGCAGCAATCATGGGAATAGATACTTCAATTTATGAAGCCGCAAAAATTGACGGAGCAAATGTTTTTCAGAGAATTTTTAGAGTGACAATACCATTGATTATGCCAACCACAATTATCTTATTATTATTATCAGTAGGTGGCATTTTTAAAGGAAACTTCGATATGTTTTACAACCTGGTTGGATACAATGGTCTGCTATATAGCTACACAGACGTAATTGATACCCTGACCTTCCGTGCTTTAGTCAGTAGTAATGATTTTGGTATGTCAGCAGCAATTGGTCTATATCAGTCAGTTCTCTGTTTTGTAACAATTTTAGTTGTAAATAAATTAGTCAGTTTATACGAAAAAGACTATACACTATTTTAGGAGGTAATAAATTGGTATCTTCCAAGCGTTCAAACAAAATAAAAACAGGTTCAGACGTTATTGTACTGAACATAATCGCATACATATTTTTAGGGCTGGTTGCATTAATATGCTTGGTTCCATTTGTCATGATTGTATCTGGCTCTTTTTCCTCCGAAGAAGCAATTATTCAAAATGGTTTTAGCTTTCTTCCACAGGATTTCAGCTTACAAGCATACAAGACAGTATTCAAAGATCCATTCGTTGTATATAGAGCCTATGCAACAACAATTGGGTTAACGGTTGTAGGAACTGTTGTAGGTCTTTTACTTCAGACTATGACAGCCTATGTTTTATCTAGAAAAGATTTTGAATGGAGAGGCAAATTTTCGCTTTTCTTCTACTTTACTACATTGTTTTCTGGTGGACTTGTTCCATATTACATACTGATTACACAGAAATTAAATCTCCGTGACAGTTACCTTGCTCTATTACTTCCAATGATCTTTAGTGTTTACAATCTTCTAATAATGAAAAGTTATATAATGGGAATTCCAGATTCTCTTATTGAAGCAGCAAAAATTGATGGCTGTGGAGAGTTCCGTACATTATTCAGAGTCGTTTTTCCACTGATTAAACCTGCGCTTGCAACGGTTGGACTTTTCATTGCACTTGCATACTGGAATGACTGGTACAATGCAATGCTTTACTTATCGAGCAAGAGCGAAGCAAAATACCCATTACAGTACTTCCTGTATCAGAAGATAAATAATATCGAAGCATATAAGAAACTGCTTAACATTGCAGGGGCTAGCAGCATAGCCAGTGCAGTATCGCTTCCAACACAGACTTTAAAGATGGCACTTACCATCGTTGTAACAGGACCAATCGTTTTAGCATATCCAATTGTTCAAAAATACTTTGTTCAGGGTATTACAATTGGATCAGTAAAGGGCTAAGACCAATCAAATTCATGCATTAGGGGGTATCTCCCAGTGAATAAATTTCATTTAAGCAATGCAGGTTAAGTAGTTTAATAAATTAAAGGAGGGTATTATGAGGAAAAAAATGAAAAAAATAGTATCAGTTTTACTGACAACTGCAATGACAGTAGTAATGCTTGCAGGATGTGGTTCTAATAATACTACAGGAGGTTCAGACAAAAGTACATCAACAGATAATAAGGGAGGCATAACTGCTCCTACAGATGACAAAACAACTGTTGTTGATACATCAGAACATGTAGAGCTAACTATGTATCTGATTGGGGACAGAACACCAGATTTTGACGAGGTCTATGGAAAAATTAATGAAATTCTAGAAGAAAAATTAAATTGTTCATTGAATGTAGAATTCTTATCATGGGGCGATCATGGAACAAAGTATTCACTTCTATTCTCTTCACAGGAAAAATTCGATTTAATCTTTACAGCATCAAGCTGGTGTCATTATGAACAGACTGTTGCTCTAGGCGGATTTGCTCCTCTGTCAGAAGAGTTTATACAGACTTATGCACCTGATATCTGGAAGGTTGTACCAGAAATGGCATGGGATCAGGCAAAAATTGATGGACAGATGTACATGGTTCCAAACTACTCAAACGAATTTGGTCAGGATGTTATGGCTGTTCGTGGTGATTTAATGGCGAAATATGGTATCGATAATATTACAAGTTGGGATGAATTGGTTGGTTTTTATAAAGCTAGTGCTGCAGACGGTATGTACGCAAGCCAGGGTGGTCCTTGGTTTCAGTATTTTCAGATACAGGGTTATACAATTACAGGTGGAGCACCAAATGGTGGAGAGATTGTTCTTTATAACACACAGAATCCAGAAAATTTAGAACTCACACTCACTACTAAATGGGATGGTTTCCGTGATTACTGTCTCCAGATGAAAGAACTTGCTGATGCAGGAGCCTGGTCAAGCGATGTTCTAAACTCAAGTGATGAAAGACAGACAGGTCTTCTTACAGGAAGAACAGCAGGTATGATCTGGAACACGGGAAGCACCATGACTTATGCAAAACAGGCGAATGCAGAAAATCCAGACTGGAATGTTACAATCGTAGATCCAGTCGCTTCACAGCCTAAAAAAGTTAACTCATACATTAACAATGGTGTTGCAATCAATGCAAGCAGCAAGAACAAAGAAAGAGCTATGATGGTATTAAATGAGTTCTATACTAACCCAGATGTCTATGATCTTGCAATGCTTGGTATTGAAGGTAAACATTGGGAAGCGGTAGGCGATGACCAGTATAAAGTACTCGATCAGAGTGGCTATGGTGTCAGCAGCAACTGTAACTGGGGATGGAACAATGCAAATATCCAGAGAAAAGAATATATTGTAGATAGAACACCATTACATGATACGTACGATGCATTACAGGAAGCATTTGTGAACAATATCAAAGCAGATCATGTATATGATGGATTTAACTTTGACTCAACAGATGTAAGTACACAGTTCGCAGCAGTAGAAGCAGCACTTGGCACTTACTTTGAACCATTGAAAAACGGACTTGTAAATGATGTTGATAAATCAATTGAAGAAATGAATGCAGCGCTAGAAAGTGCAGGAATTCAAGCTGTATTAGATGAAATGAACCGTCAGGCAGCTGAATATGTTGCATCGAAACAGGCTAATTAGTTTGTTGCAATTTGTAACTAAGAAGTTATTAAATTGACAGTTACAATCATTTAATAAGTAAAAAGGTATGAGGGTGGAAGGGCTACTACAGAAATCGTAGCAGCCCTTCTTTAATTCATGACAATGAAAAGTTCGCAAAGCGTGCTTTTCATAGTTTTTAGGCGTAGATGAAAAAAGAAAGCATTCAGTATAGCCTAAGAATTAAAACAAGATAGGGGAGTAGGAATGACTTTAGATGAAATCGCACGCGAATTAGGCTTTTCAAAAAGTACCGTTTCAAGAGCACTGTCTGGAAAAGGAAGAATTGGGAAAGAAACCGCGGAGCTGGTACAGAACTTTGTAAGGAATATTGAGCATGAGGCAGAAGAAAAAGAAATATTG
The DNA here is from genome assembly GCA_023387635.1 of Bacillota bacterium. Taxonomy (GTDB): domain Bacteria; phylum Bacillota; class Clostridia; order Lachnospirales; family Lachnospiraceae; genus Anaerocolumna. The sequence continues at coordinate 17,149 of JAEWHU010000108.1, read as the reverse complement.
AAAAACAGTACCCATAATATCGGCGTAGTACTTCCATCGGATATCTATTATGGAAGTGGAACATATTTTCAGAACTGTTTACTTGGAATCTGTGAAGCGGCATCCATGTTCGGATATAATGTTTTACTAACAACAAGAAAGCAGAATGATATTTACGAACTGCAGTTGCTTGTAGAAAATAAAAGAGTAGATGGGATTATTCTGACCAGATGTCTTGAAGATGACAAGGCACTCCAGTATCTGACAGATATGCATTTTCCGACTGCGATCACTGGAACCTGTCAGTATGAGAATGTGATTCAGGTCGATTCTGATAATGAAGAAGCTGCAGAAAAAATGACATCCATGCTGATTGGAAGAGGATTTCGAAAGTTTGCTCTTTTAGTAAAGGATATGAGTTTTATTGTAGATAAAAAGCGGCATGACGGATTCTGTAAGGCAATGCTAAAAAATGGAATCCCTAAGCAAAACCAGCTATTCTATAATGGTTCAGTAAAAATGGAATTTTTGGATTCCATCATTGATAATCTCATTACACAAAAAGTAGAGTGTGTCATCTGCGGAGACGATGAAGTCTGTACCATGATTATGTCAAGACTTCAGGCAGAAGGATATCGTATTCCAATGGATATTGCAGTCGCGTCCCTTTACAATAGCCCAAATTTAGAGTGTTTTTCCCCTGCGGTTACCGCAGTGAATATAGCAGCAAGCCAGATGGGGAATATGGCTGGTAAACAACTGATTCAGTGCCTATTGGGAAGAAAATATGAAACCAGGACAATGATGGATTATGATATTTTATTCCGCAAATCTACAAATTGAAGATGAAACTATTCAGCAAGTCTGTGTAATGACTGTTAGTTATTACAAAAACTTGCTAAAAAAGGGAGGATGAAGATTTATGCAGGAGTTTAAGAAAGGAATGGATATTTCTTTTTTGCCAGAGCTGGAAGCTAAGGGAATGAAAATCAAAGATTTCGATGGAAATGAAATAGATGGATTTGAACTTGTAAAAAAATACGGAGTGAATGCAATTCGTCTCAGACTCTGGAATAATCCGGAAAATGTGGAGGAATCAAAGGGTTATTGTAATCTGGCAGATACCATTGCGATGGCAAAAAGAATCAAAGAACATCAGATGAGCTTTATGCTGAATTTTCATTATTCAGATTTCTGGGCGGACCCGGGAAAACAGAAAAAGCCAAAAGCTTGGGAAAAATTAGACTTTATAAAATTAAAAGAAGCGGTATTTAACTATACAAGAGATACTCTGCTGACTTTAAAGGAAGAAGGAGTTCTTCCAGAAATCGTGCAGATTGGAAATGAGATTCGAAGTGGTTTGCTTTTTCCCGAAGGAGAGCTTCCTGATTATAGAGGAATGGTCGAGCTGGTGAATGCCGGAATCCAAGGTGCCAGAGCAGTTGCTGATTCGGACACCATGAAAATTATGATTCATTTGGACCAGGGAGGACGCTATTTTTATATAAAAGAGTGGTTCGACAAAGCTTTTGAGGTAGGTTTAGAGGATTTTGACCTGATGGGACTGTCTTACTATCCGTTTTGGCATGGAACCTTCACAGATTTAAAAGAGACATTAAACAAGCTGGTTTTGGATTATCAGAAACCGATTATGATTGTCGAGACAGCCCATGCATGGAGAAAAAGTGCTAATGGATTTATCGATGAAAGCCAGGAAAAGATTGCCGGAGTGCTAGCAACACCGGAAGGACAGAAAAAGGTATTAGACTTAGTTATGAATATTACAGCTTCCCTTCCTAATCAGATGGGGTGTGGTGTATACTATTGGGAACCTCTTTGTATTCCACAGCCAGGGGTAGGTGGATGGTCTGAAAATATGGGACTTCTCGATGAAAACGGTCAGGTCTTAGAAGGAATTCATGCTTTTGAATTCAGCAGAGAAAAACTTCGCAGCAAGGATACAGCAAAAGTATATGAACCACCAGTTCTTCTACTACAGGAAGGCGAACAGCCAGTGCTTCCAGAACAGCTATCCGTACTGTATTATGATGGTACATTAGAAAAGAAACCGGTGTTCTGGCAGACAGATTTGCCAGAAGTGGAAGGAACACATTCCATTCAGGGAAAGATAGAGGGAGTAAAAGAACCTGTCAGCTGTAGCATTCAGGTATTCAAAGAAATTCCCGTCAGAAAGAATTTGATATCAGATCCGAACTGGGATAACGGACTGACCCAGTGGAATCTGGAAAAATCAGAAGAGCAGGTTGTTGCACAGCTTTATCCGGAATTTGAAGATCCTTTTCCAGCACCGCCACTCAATGGGATTCGGGTGGAGTCTCCAAAGAATTTTACCTTTTGTGTCAGTCAGCAGGTGGACATTGCCAAAGAAGATTATTATAATCTGCAGGTGGAGTATAAAGGAACAGATACCACCAATGTTGATATCCGTTTATTTATAAAAACATCAGAAGAAACATGTGAGACGATGATTCATCCGACCGAACATGAATGGGGAATCTATGAAGTGAAAAATGTCTTATGTAAACCTGGAAAAATAACAGTTGGAATAAAAATAGTATCACCGCCAGTCTATGGGATAATGCGAAGATTTCAACTTTTTTCATAATCTTTTTATCTATAAGAAGATACGCATGGAACAGACAGTATTCAGTATTTTCAGATTCGCCAAAGCCGTGGTGCTAGCTTTGGTATTTGGAAAAATCAGAATAATGTGTCACTTTTTTAATTGGGAGGATATATATGAGGCGATCTCGCATAAAATTATTGGCTTTATGCATCAGTGTCAGTCTTTATTCCGCAGCTTTATTAGGTTGTGGAGCAAGTAGTATTGAGCCTGACGAAAAAATAAAAGTATCAACACAAACAGGGTATGATAATGAAGTAATTACATTTCCACTTCCAAATGGCCCTGAAGAAGCTGATATATATGTTGAACCGATTGCAAATATTCCTGATGACTTTATCCGAGGTATGGATGCGTCTGCTGTACTTGTTCTAGAAAACAGTGGGGTTACTTATTATAACTATGAAGGTAAAGAACAGGATGTCTTCATGACATTAGCACAGTCCGGTGTAAATTATATACGTCTGCGTGTATGGAATGATCCATATGACGAAAACGGCAACGGATATGGAGGGGGTAATAATGATGTTGCTACGGCTATCGAACTTGGAAAGCGAGCAACCAAGTATGGTATGAAGGTATGTATTGATTTCCACTATTCTGACTTCTGGGCTGATCCTAAAAGACAGCATGTACCAAAGGCATGGAAAGGTATGAGTAATGAAGAAAAATGCGATGCACTCTATGAATTTACAATAGAAAGTCTTACGGACATTCTTGATGCAGGTGTAAATGTGGGAATGGTGCAGATTGGTAATGAAATCAATAAAGGTATGTCCGGTGAAACAGGTATTCCTAAGGTAATGAATCTTTTGCAATCAGGAAGTCGTGCAGTTCGTGAAATATCAGAGACTTACGAAAAAGAGATTCAGATTGCGGTACATTATACGAATATTAAGAATAATGGAGAAATAGATAAAATAGCTTCAAGTCTGTCAGAAGGCCTTGATTATGATATCTTTGCGTTATCCTATTATCCATTCTGGGATGGTACAAACGAAAATATGCAGACTGTTTCTAAGAACATACAAGAAAAATATGGTAAAAAAGTTGTGATTGCAGAAACCTCTTATTGTTATACTTCCAAAGATGGCGATGGCTGTGGGAATAGCTTAGTCGGCATAGATGACCTAGTTGATGGTTATGCTGCTACCGTACAAGGGCAAGCTAGTATGATTCGTGATATCAGTGCAGCAGCAAATGAAGTCGGCGTAGTCGGTATATTCTATTGGGAGGGAACATGGATACCGGTTGGTGAAGCAACAGCAGATAATTCTCCTATTTGGGAAAAGTTCGGAAGCGGTTGGGCAAGTAGCTACGCGGCTGATTATGACCCCCTAGAAGCGGGATTGTATTACGGTGGCTGTTCATGGGACAATCAGGCAATGTTTGATTTTGATGGTTATCCACTGGCATCCTTAAATGTATTCAAGTATTTAAAATATGGTTCAAAGGACGTATCTTTAGCAAATGATAATATTCCTGAGGATAATATCAAGATGACTAACCTTGTTCAGAATCCAAGCTTTGAAGATACCGATACTACCATGTGGAAGATTGCCTATACAGGTGAAAATGATCCAACTGATTATCAGGTTAAGGCAAATGATGCGCATACAGGCGATATTGCTTTTCATTTCTGGTCAGAAAATTCTGATATGGAATTTTCTATTGAGCAGGAATTAGGAGACTTGGAGCCTGGAACTTATCAGCTTTCTGTTTATTCTCAGGGTGGTGACACTTCAGGGGATTCTCTTTTGGAATTATATGCGATTACTAATGGAGCAGAACAAAACGTTTCTTTTAGCTTAACCACTTATGTAGATTGGCAAAATCCTACTATCCCTGAAATAAAGGTTACTGATGGCACGCTTACAATCGGTGTGCGGATGAAGTGTAATGCTAAGAGCTGGGGAACTGTGGATGACTTCGCATTATACAGAATTTCTGATTAATAATAATCTATCATAAAAAATCTATTGGAATCTCTCAGTCAGTATAATCAAGGCTTAGAGGTTCCTTTTTTATTAAAATTCCCCACTTTTTCCAGTTAGGTTATGTATTTAGGTGCTTTACTTGCTTTAAATGTAGATAAGTTAATAACAATTAATCCCTCAAATTAAATAATAAATGTTACAATAAAAATGTAGGAATTTTCTTAATGTAGGAATTCATATATTTTCATTGTAGCATTTTTTTATTGTACTTTAAAATGAACCGAATATATGGAAGCGACAATATATAGATATAAGGGATAAAAAAGGGGGGAGAACTTGGATAAAAGGGAGTTTGAGGAATTTATAGAGATTAACGGTACTCATATATTTAATTTTTGCTATCGTTTAGCTATGGATATAGAAAAAGCGGAAGAACTATATCAAGATACTATGTTAAAGGCATATGAAGAACGGGAAAAAATTCAATTAGAACAGTATCCAAAAGCTTTTGTATATTCTATTGCTATAGGGAAGTGGAAGAATATGAAACGAAAAATATGGAGAAGTATGAATATCTTTCAGCAGAGTTCAGAGGAACAGTTGTTAAATATTGAAGATGGAAAGTCTGTTGAAGATATTGTTATGAAGAAAGAATTACAAAATTTTATGGATAATATCTTTTTGAGTATGAAAGATAAGATGAGAATACCCATGATAATGTATTATAAATATGATTATAGCGTTTCTCAAATTGCTATGATATGTAAGGTACCTGAAGGAACTATAAAAAGTAGATTATATAAAGCAAGGATACTCATGGAAAAGGAATTGGTGAAAGGAGGATATTATGAAGGAAAATCTTGATAAAGTGTTAAAAGAATATTATGAAAACAATATTACTTTACCTGAGGGGTTAAATAATAAGGTTAATAATAAGATATTTGAATTAGAAAATGATAAAAGAAAAATTAATATTTTTATTAATGTTAGCATCATTATATTAAATGTGGCTCTATGTATATTATTAAATGTATTTGTCGGTGCGTTGATTATCAAGGTGTTTTTGTATAGTTATTTAATATTGTGCATTATGGGATGTTGTCTCATTTCGTATGTATCTTCTAGAGTTGTAAAAAAAGACAATGAATTAGGGAAAGAATCAATGGTTTGTAACTAGGTGGTGCAATGGTGTAAGCAAGTTTGTGTCTGCGCTGCCCCACAAACTTGAGAAGCGCAAAAAAGCAGCGTAGAAATGAGGGAAAATATGCTTATTTTATTATTAGTAATGGTTATTGTATCAGCAATTGGTTTTGTAGCTTGTTTAACATGTTGGGTTTATACGGATGCAAAAAAATCAGGAGAAGATGCAGCATTATGGGCTTTAATAACTGTAATCGTACCTAGTTTTTTTGGAGTATTAATTTATTTTTTAGTTGGGAGGAAAAAAGTGAATCGTTCAGAAAAAAATGTATTTGTGAAACCCCTTATCACTTTAGGTGTATGCTTTATTCTATTCACTGCTGTTTTTGTTACTAAAGCGGTAATGTCGACTGATATCCCTGTACTGAAAGGAGTATCCATTGGCATGATTAACACTTCATTGGGTGATAAATGGAATGTATCCTTTAGGTCTTCAGGTGAGACATTGAATAAAACTATTAATTTAACAAAAGAGGAAATGGATAAAATTACAATAAATAGTTCAGCTGAAGAAGGAAAAGTATATTTAACAATTACACAGGATGAGAATTCCTTGTTTTTGGACATTACAGACATAGATAATGAAAAGATTAATCTAAGTGATTTTCATGAGGGAAAATTTAAATTTCATATAATGAATGAAAATGCAAAAAAAGTTAAGATAAAAATAAACTGGGAATGACTGGTACCCTGTTGTAAAGGAATAGTCCAATCATTATACGAAATTAAGTTGTTTCACAATTTATCTTGGTAGGAAGTAAAAGTCACTAGCGAAGATAATAAAGAATCAGGGCTGTTGCAATGTGTTACCCTAGCAGCAGACCTGATTAGTTTCCAATTATTATTTTGCACTTAAAGCAGCCATAGTCATATAATTATATGGTTGGTTGAAATGTGGTAAGAAGAATATATCTAATAATTTTAATTTATCGATTGTTACTTTTTCTTGAATTGCTAATGAGAACATATGAATACCCATTGATATATCATAATTAGATCCCATCTGTGCACCTAAAATTATTCTTGTTGATTTGTCATATACAATTCTTATCTTAACTTTTTCATTTTTATCCATAAATAGTGGCCTTTGAAAATCTTCAAAATCTGTGAAATCAGCATCAATCCCTAACTTCTTTGCCTTAGCTAATGTAAGACCAGAAGATACCATATTATAACCCCAGATACTAATACCATTAGAGCCTTGAACACCAACCGATTCTATTTCTGTTCCACAACTATTATGTGCTGCAACAATTCCTGAACGAACTGCATTGGAAGCTAATGCTATATAATTTGTATCACCTATTGCATTGTCATAAACAGTTGCGCAATCACCAATTGCATAGACATCCTTTATATTTGTTTCTTGATGTGTATCTACAATAAAAGCACCATTTCCAAATAACTTGATATCATCCTTTCCTAGAGTTGTATTTGGTTTAAATCCTACTGCCATAATTACCATATCAGCATTGTATTCATTCTTATCAGTTACTACTTTTTCTACTTTTTTAGTACCTGTTAACTTTTTAACAGTTTCACCGAAAGAAAGCTTTATACCATTTTCCAAAAGTTTATTTTTCATCTCATCTGTGAATTCCACATCATAATAACCACTTAAACAAGTATCAGCACAGTCAACTAATGTAACGTCTTTACCGTTTCTCTTAAATGCTTCTGCTAACTCAACACCAATGTAACCAGCTCCTACAACTACAATATCTTTTATATTGTCATCTTTTAATTTAGTGATTACTGTTTCAGCATTTTGGTATAGTTTCACTTGTTCAACATTTAACAAATCAATGCCTTCAACATTTGGTACAATAGGTATAGAACCAGTGGCAAGAATTAATTTATCATATGATTCTTCATACATTGTACCATCATAGCTCTTTGCATATACAACTTTATTCTTATAATCAATACGTTCAACTGGTGTTTCCATATAGATTTTAGCACCTTTTGCTTCTAATTTTTCTTTATCAGAGTAGAATAAACCTTCTGGTCCACTAATTTGATTACCAATCCATAAAGCCATTCCACATCCTAAAAAGCTAATATTATTATTGCTATCGAATGCGATTACTTCGTTTCCTGTATAATTATCTAATATTGTATTTAATGCTGCAGTACCTGCATGATTTGCACCTATCACTATTATTTTACTCATATATAAAACCTCCTATTATTGAAGTCATTACTTATTTTCTTTATCGCTATATTAGCTTACTTATAATATGATTGCAATAGAAAAATTGACAAGAAATAAGAGATGAATAAATATTTAACAAAGTAAAAATGATAAATTATGGAATTTATTTAACTTTGTTAATGATAAAAAAATATATATTTTATATAGTTTAAAATTATTTTTTATATCAATTTTACTTTCAAACAGCTGATTTATAAGCGAATTTGCTATATGTAAAAAATTTATATTGTAATTTATTTTTATCATTAACATTAATAATAATTTGTAAATAGTATCAATTTATTTCTCGATTTTCAAAGACTTATTGATAAAAAATGTTTATTAACTAAAGGGCTATCCTGGAGATAAAACTTGTGATAATGGGAAAAAACGAGTTTTAAAATGAAATGTTATCCTTCACACCTACATAACTGGTGAAACGCTACAATTGTAATCGTTAGGTTGATGTTATATAATAGTAAAGTATTAGAGATGCCAAGAGCGGTATCAGTTTTTGATAGTTAGCCAAAAACGGAGGTATAGAATGAAATCATTAGTAATCGCTGAGAAACCCTCAGTCGGAAGAGATATAGCAAAAGTATTAAAATGTAATAAAAATTTAAATGGAGCAATGGAAGGAGAACGTTATGTAGTAACATGGGGTCTTGGACACCTTGTTACCTTAGCAGATCCTGAAGTCTATGATGAAAAATACAAAGAATGGAAAATGGAACATCTTCCTATGCTTCCTAAGAAGTTTGAATTAGTTGTTATGAAGCAAACAGGTAAGCAATATCAAGTAGTAAAGACACAAATAAACAGAAAAGATGTATCAGAGATTATAATAGCTACGGATGCAGGTCGTGAAGGTGAATTGGTTGCTAGATGGATCCTTGAAAAGGCAAATAATAAAAAGCCAGTGAAAAGATTATGGATCTCTTCTGTAACAGATAAGGCAATCAAAGAAGGATTTGCTCACTTAAAGGATGGTAAAGAATATGAGAATCTCTACCAAGCAGCAGTTGCAAGAGCAGAATCAGACTGGATTGTTGGAATGAATGCTACTAGAGCACTTACTACAAAATATAATGCAAGTCTATCTTGTGGTAGAGTTCAAACACCTACCCTAGCAATGATCGCAAAAAGAGAAGAAGAAATTAAGAATTTTAAACCTGTTCCTTATTATGGATTAATTGGTAAAGTAAATGGAATGACAATTACTTGGAAAGATAGTAAATCAGGCGGACAAACAACTTATGATAAGAATAGAATTGAAGACGTATTAAATTCTGTAAAAGGCAAAAATGGGACAGTTGTGGAAGTAAAATCTACTATGAAAAAGTCCTATTCTCCTGGATTATATGATCTAACAGAACTTCAAAGAGATGCCAATACAAGATATGATTTTTCTGCGAAAGAAACATTAAATATTATGCAACGCTTATATGAAAATCATAAAGTATTAACCTACCCAAGAACGGATTCAAGATACATTTCTACAGATATAATAGGTACTCTAAAGGAACGCCTTGAAGCAATAAGTATAGGACCTTATAAAAAATTAGCAGGAAGTTTAGCTAGAAAACCTATCCAAACCAATTCATCATTTGTAGATAATCAAATAGTAAGTGATCATCATGCAATCATACCAACGGAGCAATATGTTCAGCTAGATAATATGAGTAGTGATGAGAGAAAAATTTATGACTTGGTAGTAAAAAGATTCTTATCTGTTTTATATCCACCTTGTGAATATGAGGAAGTTGGGGTAAAGATACAAGTAGAAAAAGAAGAATTTACTGTAAAAGGTAAGGTAATAAAGTCTTTAGGTTATAGAGAAGTCTATACAAATTCCCAGGAGGATGAAAAGGATGAGGCATCATTACCAAAATTAAATAAAGATGAAGTATTAAAAAATATAGAATTCTCCATAACGGAGGGAAAAACAAAACCTCCAGCACCATTTAATGAAGCCAGTCTTTTATCTGCTATGGAGAATCCAGTGCACTTTATGGAAGAAAAACAAAAGGACATGGTAAAGACATTAGGAGAAACTGGTGGACTTGGAACGGTTGCTACTCGTGCTGATATTATAGAAAAACTTTTTAACTCCTTCTTAATGGAGAAAAGGGGAAAAGACATCTTTGTTACATCAAAGGGAAAACAGTTATTAGAATTAGTACCAGAAGATTTAAAGAAACCAGAATTAACGGCTAAGCTTGAGATGAAATTATCCAAAATTGCAAAAGGAAATATGAAAAAACAAGTTCTTATGAATGAGATGGTGGATTATACAAAAGAGATTGTTGGTGAAATCAAAGAAAGTGATGGTAAGTTCCGTCATGATAATCTAACTAATACAAAATGTCCAGAATGCGGTAAAAAGATGTTATCTGTAAACGGCAAAAATAGTAAGATGTTAGTATGCCAGGACCGTGAATGTGGACATAGGGAAACAATTGAGCGAATTAGTAATGCAAGATGTCCTGTATGCCATAAAAAGATGGGGCTTAGAGGAAAAGGGGAAGGTCAGATATTTACCTGCTCTTGTGGCTACAAAGAAAAACTGTCAGCATTTACAGAAAGACGTAAAAAAGAAGGTGCTGGAGTTAGTAAAAAGGATGTTGCTAAATATCTGAATAAACAAAAGAAAGAAGCTAGTGAGCCACTTAATAATGCATTTGCAGATGCGTTTGCTAAGCTAAAATTATAAGTAAGAAATTATATAAGTCGGTAATGAATAATACGATAAAGTAGGTAGTAACTTAAGGGAGCGAAAACAAATGATACATGATATTGACCCTCATATATTTTGTAATGAATACAAAAACAAAAAAGCAACAGATAATGATTTTATACTAATTTACTATGGGAATTCAGTTTTACTTGGTGATAAAGATGGTGAAATTGTAATACCTATTTTAAGTGATTTTTCTGATACCGATGAAGATATTAAGAGTCAAGCACAATTTTTGTTTACCATTGATGGTAATGATTATTATCTGCTAAGAGATACTGTTATTAATGAATATGAGAAACACGAATATCCCAATGATAATAATACAAAAGACAAAAATGTTTTAAGTAAATATACAAAAGATAAATATGCAAATGATAAATATGCATATGTGAATACAGGGGATTATCGATATAAGGCGCCTATGTGGAAAGCATTTGCATGTGCAGTAGGTGAACAAATGAACAGATGGTATAGAGAGAATAAGTTCTGCAGTAAGTGTGGCCATTTGGTTACTCCTCATGAAACTGAAAGAGCTTTAATATGCACAGATTGTAAGCGAGTTATATATCCAACTATTAGTCCTGCTGTAATTGTAGCAGTAGTGGATGGTGACAGAATATTAATGGCAATGAATAATCGTGGTAATTATAAAAAGTATGCTTTGATTGCTGGATATGCTGAAGTTGGAGAAAGTATTGAAGAAACTGTTAAACGTGAAGTGTTTGAAGAAGTAGGCTTACATGTTAAAAATATACGTTATTACAAAAGTCAGCCATGGCTTTTTTCAGACACTTTATTAATGGGATTTTTTGCAGAGTTAGATGGTTCAGATCATATAGTTCTACAAGAGGAAGAATTAACAGAGGCTATTTGGTTTAAAAGGGATGAGATTCCTGTGAATGAATCTAAAATAAGTCTTACTAATGAAATGATAGAGTTATTTCGAAGTGGTAAGGAATTATAAATAAAAGTTGATATGTTGCAGTTATAATTAGTCCTATAAAAGTTAGAAAAATTATTAAGATCAGACAAGTGAACATCGTCTGATTATTGAAATAATATAAAAATTGAAGATATACCCAATAGGAGGGAAAAAATATGATGTATGGCGCTTTAGAAGCTGGGGGAACAAAAATGGTATGTGCAATAGGAGATGAAACAGGAAGGATAATTGAGAGAATATCAATACCAACTAGGACTCCAGAGGAAACCATACCAGAAATAATGAATTATTTTAAAAGTAAAGATATTGTAGCACTAGGTATTGGAGCTTTTGGACCAGTAGATGTTAATAAAGAGTCGTGTACTTATGGACATATATTAGATACCCCTAAAATACCATGGAGAAACTTTGATTTAGTAGGTACTTTCTTAAAAGAGCTTAATATACCAATTGGTTTGGATACGGATGTAAATGCCTCTTGTCTAGGAGAAATGACATTTGGCTGTGCCAAAGGTTTGGATAACGTTATATATATTACCATTGGTACTGGAGTTGGTGTAGGAGTTAGTATTAATGGAAAACTACTCCATGGAATGTTACATCCAGAGGCAGGACATATATTGTCAATTCCCCACCCAGATGATTCCTATAAAGGGAAATGCCCTTATCATGGTACTTGCTTTGAAGGAATGGCAGCAGGGCCTGCCATTGAAGAAAGATGGGGAAAGAAAGCTATAGATCTAGTGAACCAGGAAGAAGTATGGGAACTAGAAGCTTATTACATAGCTGGGGCACTTATGACTTATATTCTAACCTATGCTCCAAGAAAAATTATCTTAGGTGGAGGAGTAATGCATCAAGAGCAATTATTCCCACTAGTTCACAAAAAAGTAAGGGAATTAATGAATGGATATATTAATACCAAAGAATTTAAAGATATTGAGAATTATATAGTACCTTGCAGCTTAAATGATGATCAAGGAATTATGGGATGTATTCAATTAGCAAATTTGGCCTTAGAAGAGGAATAGTTTATACTAATTAAGCATGGGAAATAAAGTGAATTGAATAAAGAATAAATTAATTGAGACCTATAGAACTTTTCTTCTATAGGTCTCTTTGAATGCCTAAAACCTATAAATTGATATAAGTTATATTATCATAGTAAAAAATTTCTAATAGTTCATAATTTCTACACATTAAATGATTATAATTAATATTAGAATTTAATTCTAATAGATATAAAAGTTGAAGATATAAAGTTTAACATATAAAGTTTAACATATAAAGTTTAACATATAAAGTTTAACATATAAAGTTTAACATATAAAGTTTAACATATAAAAGTTTATGATATAAAACTTGAAGTTATAAAGTAATAAGGTTGGGATGAAATAAATAAAGAAAGGAACCCACATGAAGACAGTAGAAAGTAAAATATTAGTAGTTGATGATGAACCTAAAATAGTAGAAGCAGTAAAAGCATATTTAGAAAACAGTAATTATAAAGTTTACACTGCTTTTGATGGTGAGCAGGCTTTAAAAAAATTTGATGAAGTATATCCTGATTTGGTAGTACTAGATCTTATGCTTCCTAAGATTTCAGGTGAGCAAATTTGTCAAACAATACGTAAGAAATCTAGGGTTCCAATTATTATGTTAACAGCAAAAGTGCAAGAGAATGATAAAATTAATGGTTTTAATATTGGTGCAGATGATTATGTTACAAAGCCATTTAGCCCTAGAGAGTTAGTAGTAAGAGTTGGTAGTCTGTTAAGGAGATGTTCCGATGGTATTTCCCCTCTCTTTAATATAATGAGTTGGAATAATAATGATTTAGTAATTGATTTTACTGAAATGTTAGTATTAAAAGGTGGAAAGAATGTTAAATTGACACCAAATGAGTTTAAATTGATATCCACAATGGTTAAATATCCTAAAAAGTCATTTACTAGAGATGAGTTAATAGAAATTGCTTTGGGCATTGATTTTGATGGATTTGAACGGACCATAGATTCACATATTAAAAATCTTCGCAGTAAGATTGAGGATGATAGTTCAAATCCCAGGTACATCCTTACGGTAAGGGGTGTTGGATATAAATTTGGTTATGAAGAAATAAATGAATGAGATTAGGTAGATTATATTGTTTTTCAATAATTTGTCCTATTTAAAATAAAAAACACATTTAAAACTCCATAATCCCTCCATAATTATAATATACAATTATGTTATTCAGAGAAGGATATGATTACGACTTTTATAAAAAGATAGATTTAAGTAGTGAAGAACTTCGTAATTAATCCCAAATAAAATGAATACAGGAGGCTATATTATGAATTGTTGTAGTAATAAGGACAATGAAGGAAAAAAGGATGCTCGTAAACATAGTCCAGCAAAGCACATGCTTCATATGATTATTTGCTGTGGATTGCCTATTATAATTATATTGTCACTACCTTTCATTGGAAGATACAACTCAGGAGTGGCTACCATATTAGGAATTATAGCACCATTTATATGTCCAATCATGATGGGTGGGATGATGTATATGATTTTTGGTGGAAAGAAAAAGAAGAATTGAATGATAATTCGATAGACGCAATTGATAATTAAAAAGTGGAGAATGATATGATTAATTAGCATGATAAATTTATAATGACATATTATATGCCCTGTTATGTAGGTTCAAGTGAAGAGTTTGAATGCTATTCATAACAGGACATTTGTGTATAAGTCTTGAGGGGTATATAGGTTGATAGTATGACGAAAATAAGTAATCAATTAAGGAAATATTTCATTTTTGTAACTATGTTATCCATAGCTTTTATAACAATTATAGCCAATATCAGCATAAACCTTTTCTTTTCAAATTACATTAAAGAAACAAGAAGTAGGGATGATTTAAAAGTAGTTCGATATGTAGAAGAGGTATATAACGATTATAATGGTTTGAATGGACAGGCACTTATGAGTATAATTCATTATACTTTAAGTGAATCCGTTGCTGTAAGGTTAAGGGATACAGATGATAATATAGTTTGGAATAGTAGTACGTCAGATATGATAACTGATATGGGCGGAAAAATTATAAGTGAGAGTAGTTTGGCATATAAAAGTTATCCAATGAATTATAAAGGGAATCAAATTGGAACTATAGAAGTAGGGAGACCTAAAAGTATAATTTCCTCCTTTGAAGATAGGCAGTATTTAAATACAATTAATATCATTTTTGCAATTGCGTTTATTTTCTCTGTTATTATCGCCATGTTATCAAGTTTACGGATCTCAAAAAAGTTTCTTGAGCCTATATACCAGATAATTGATAATACAAATATAATTAAAGATGGTAAGTATAAAAAGTTAAAGAAAGTTACCACAGATACTTACGAGTTGAATGAACTATCCAAATCCATAATTGAACTATCCAAAAGATTAGATTATCAAGAATTATTAAGAAGTAGAATGACATCAGATATGGCTCATGAACTAAGGACACCACTAACAACTCTACAAAGCCATATTGAAGCATTCTTAGATAACATATGGGAGCCTAATGCAGAAAGACTTACTATGGTTCATGAAGAGATAATTCGATTAACGAAATTAATAAAAGAACTTTCAGATTTATCTATTATTGAAGGAAATGAAATAAAAATTAATAAAATCAAGGTAAACTTCTCTGCGTTCCTTCATAATATGATTGAAAATTTTAAACCGATGTTCTTTAGTAAGAATATAACAGTAAATCTAAATATACAGCAGGATGTTGAATTATTAGGTGATATAGACCACTTCAATCGAATATTTGTGAATATATTATCCAATGCTTGCAAATATACAAATGACAATGGCACAATCAATGTATATTTAGAGGAAAAAGAAGGTGCTATTACTGTCATTATTGAAGATTCAGGAATTGGAATACCAAAAGAAGACATTAAATATGTATTTGAAAGATTTTATAGAAGCGATCTATCAAGAAATAAAGGAACGGGAGGAACTGGAATAGGACTTACAATAACCAAATCTTTAGTGGAAGCAAATAATGGAGAAATAAAAATAGAAAGTGAAGTAGGAAAGGGAACAAGAATTATATGCAAATTTACTGGGAAGAAGACGGGCTAGATAGAGTTTTAGTTAGGAATTTATATGTAATGATAAAAAGAGGAGGATAATATAGTGTTTAAAAAAATTAAGAAAGCAATTAATAAATATCTTGAAGAAATGGCTAAGGAAAATCAAAAAGAATTTGGTAAAGGAAGAATGGATTGTTGTGAATTAAATAAAAAGATTATGAAATAGGACTGCTATATTTTTTATTAAGAAAATTATTTTTCTCCATATAACCTCCATATAATTTCTTTATAATACAGATAAATTTTTGAGGAGGTTATAAAAAAAATTAAAATTAAACAATGAAGTAATATCTATATGAGCTCTTCAAATATGAAAGGCAATGAAGTTAATTAAATATTATAAGGGAGACAATTAAATCATGTCAAATAAAAAGCAATCTAAAAAAACGCAATCTAAAAAAACGCCAAATAAAAATCAAAATCCACTTCTTTTTATTGCAATTGGAGTTGCAGTAATAGCAATCGCTGTTGTATTAATTAAACCAGGTAATAAAGGAAATACATCACCAAATAATGTAGCTTCATCTGATGGAACTTCCACAGATGCTTCTACTAATAATACGACATCTAGTGATACAGCTGTTCCAGCTACATTAAATGATAACGGTGATGTAGTAATTCAAGTTGCAGATATTACAGAGAAGGCTACTTTTTTATCATATGATGAGGGTGGAACAGCTATGGGATTATTAGTAGTTAAAGCATCTGATGGAACAATACGTACCGCTCTTGATACATGTCAAATATGCAATGGTAGCCCATATGCTTATTTCACACAACAAGACGATAAATTCCAATGTCAGAACTGCGGTAATATATATAGTGTAGATATGATTGAGCAGGAACGTGGCGGCTGTAACCCTGTTCCAATTATGACAGATGAAAAAACAGTTACAGAAACAGAAATTATTATACCTTCTCAGCTATTTGAAGATAATGCCGAAAGATTTGAGAACTGGAAGAAATTTTAATGAAGCAAACGAATATTAAATTATCAGTTTCTGGAATGAGCTGTGCACACTGTGAATTAACAATTGAGAATTCATTATCAAAGTTAGAAGGCATCAGGCATATAAAAGCCAGTTTTAGTAAAGGCGAAGTAAATTGTACATTTGATGAAGAAGTGATAGCCATTGAAGAGATTAAAACTGCAATTAATAAATTGGATTATGAAGTAGTGGAAGAAGAAAAGCCGAAACTAACCGGTAATTTAGAAGCACTCTATATCTTAATAATTCTTCTTGGCGGCTATGTAATACTAAAGCGTTTAGGACTATTAAATCTAACCAATTATTTTCCACAGATACAAAACAATATGGGTTATGGAATGATTTTTGTCATTGGTCTTCTTACCTCTTTGCATTGTGTTGCAA
>JAEWHU010000391.1 GCA_023387635.1 Bacillota bacterium | reverse complement strand
GTTTAATATCTTCACAGGACGCGCCAACCTGTAATTCATAGGTACCAGATTCCATCACCCAATCTTTGACTTTAGGATTGTAGTATTTTAGTTCATTCCTATGAAATGATAAAATAGCCTGTTTTGTCTCTCCACTCTTTAGATAAACCTTATCAAAAGCTCTAAGTTCTTTTACTGGTCTAAATATCTCACTCTTTTCCCTCCCAACATAAAGTTGAACGATTTCAGCTCCGTCATAGTTTCCTGTATTCGTTATATTACAGGTTACCATAATTCGCTCCCCATCTTCAGTAAATTTGAGATCAGAATATGAAAAACTGGTATAACTTAATCCAAAACCGAAAGGAAACCTAACTTGTTTCTTAGCAGACAGATAATATCGATATCCAACAAATATACTTTCTCTATACACCTCCTGTTTCGTCTTTGAATATCCTTCTCCAAAAGGTACATCCTCATATCTCATCGGCCAGGTTTCTGCCAGCTTTCCACAAGGATTATATTCCCCAAACAAAAGCTCCCTTGTAGCCTCGCCCCCTGCCTGTCCAGGAAGATACATATGTAAAATTCCAGCTACCTGGTCATAGAATGGCAGTTCAAATGGTGCACCGCCGAATAGTACTAGGATAACGTTCTTCCCTAGCGCAGAAACCTTCGTTATCAACTCCTCCTGATTCTTTGGAAGTTTCATATTCTCTCGGTCCATGCCCTCACTTTCTGCATAATCGGTAAGGCCTGCAAAAATCAATATGGTATCTGCATCTTTACTTTCCAAAAGAGCTTCTTCCTGCAACGACGCCTCAACCTCAAAAGTATTTTCATGATAACCCGTTACATAGCGATACGTCACATTTGTTTCATCAAATGCTTTTCTTGCAGATGTAACAGTAGTTGGATGAATCATCGAGCTCCCCGCCCCCTGATACCGCATCTTTTCAAATAGCTCCCCAATCACTAATAATTTCTCTTTTTTTGTGAGTGGAAGACAGTTCTCATTTTTTAGTAAAACAGCGCTATCCAGTGCCATATGTTTGGCAAGCTTGTGGTTTTCTTTGAAGTTTACTTGGATTTTATTCTGAGGAGCAGAAGAAACTGCATGGTTACTTTGTTTGAGATAATAAGCAATCTCATGCTTATTTTGCTTCTGACTTGAATAAACCCCTTGGTTATTAATACTAGTATCCTGTGTCCTAATTATTGTTTTTAATATATTAGCTACTGCATTATCTAATGTTTTATTATTTAACTCCCCATTTTGTAAACTTTCTTTCAATCGGTATCTGCAATAATCAACATCACCAGGCATCTCTAAATCTTGACCTGCTTGCAAGGTTTTCGTACGATCCTTAATTCCACCCCAATCGGTCATAATCAAACCATCAAATCCCCATTCATTACGAAGTACATTTGTCAAAAGCCACTTATTTTCACTACAGTATGTGCCATTAATTTTATTATACGCAGACATCATAGTGTACGGATGTGCTTTCTTTACTACAATTTCAAAGGATTTTAGATAAATTTCTCTCAGTGCTCTTTCATCTACATAGGATTCTCCCATAAATCTATAGTTCTCAGCGTTATTTGCCGCAAAATGTTTCACAGCTACTCCTACTTGATTACTCTGTACTCCGTTGACAAATTTCACACCCATCTCACCAGATAATAAAGGATCCTCACTATAATATTCAAAGTTTCTACCACACAGAGGATTTCGTTTCATATTCACTCCCGGGCCGAGTAATACGTGTACTCCGTAGTGTTTGCATTCTTTTCCTATGGCTGTACCTACTGCCTTCCCATTCTCTAGATTCCAGCTATTCGCAAGGGTCGCCGCTGTAGGAAAGGAAGTGGCTGGCTCACTTTTACTAATTCCGTTATCTGCAGTCCCTATTTGCTTTCGCAAACCATGTGGTCCATCCGCCATACAAAGAGAAGGAATTCCTTTTTTGGGAATTGGATTGGTGTACATAAAGTCCGTACCAGATACAAGTGCAATCTTCTCATCAGTGGTTAAACTTTGAATCCATCCTTCTATGCTATTTATACCATTGCTCATTCACATTCCCTCCATTTTAATAATTGGTCAATAATGTAAGTATATATTGAGTTGTTTATAAAATATTACGGTTTTATATAATTAACTTTAACTAATGTTAGCATATAATGCACAACAAGTATTGCACATTTGTTTACTATATTGTAAAATATGACTATTAAAGAAGGGAGTAAGACTATGAAAGATATCCACTATATCTGCGAAAGTATTGCTAGCTTAAGTAGCTTGCCTATACGAATATATAAAGACTTTTCACTTGTTTCACTTCATACAATATATCCTTTTTGTAAAGATCCCTTCTCTTCCTATGAACACGAGCTACATAAGCTAGGTAAAAGTATCCGCTATTTTCAAACAGAAGATGCCCATACTTATGGAATCATTGTCTATCAAAAGTACACCATTGTGATAGGTCCTAATCTAACCCTAGCACCTGACAAACAGAATTTTGATTCCCTTTATTTTTCTCTTGGAATAACCGATGAAAAAGAAAAGAAAAGCTTAAAGGCCTCACTTTTACAATTGCCTCGCTTTCCTTTTACCAACTTTATTCAGATTCTATGTCTGGTTAACTTTTCACTTAATAATCAAAAATGTACCATTGAAGAGATTATCGTATCCAACGAACAACAGACTGCTTTTACACATCTTATCGGTACAAATATAGAAAAAAGAAATTCTATGGAAGATAACCCGACTCACGATACTTATGAATACGAAAAAAAGATGTTAAATTATGTCAAATGTGGTAATGTAGAAAAATTAAAACAGCTATTTAAAAATACCCCACCAGGTGGGGTAGGTAACATTGCAACCACTTACGAAAGACAATATAAAAATATATTCATATCATCAGCTACCCTTGTCGTGAGAGCTGCTATTGCAGGTGGTTTAGAACAAGAAATTGCATTTAAACTTTGTGATCAATATATCCTTACCTGTGAACTTCTTCATGACGTTATTGCAATTCAAAATCTTCAATACGCTATGGTAATTGATTACGCCAAACGAGTAGAATATATCGCCTTTGGGAAAGACCTCTCTCCAGATATTCTACAAGCCATTACATATATTCAAAAACACATTCATACCAATCTTTCTGTGGATGAGATTGCAAAAGAAATATGCATGAGCAGAAGTTATTTTTCCACTAAATTTAAAACTGAAACAGAATGTTCTGTTGCCCAATATATCCTTAGAGAACGTATCAATGAAGCAAAAAAACTTCTCATGTTTACAGATAAACCTTTATCTGCAATCAGTGAATATCTTTGTTTTTCATCACAAAGCCATTTTCAAAATACATTTAAAAACTTAGAGGGAATAACACCTAAGGAATACCGAACTAAGAATCAGTAAGGTGCTCTTATGCTTATGATAGATGTGAGTAATATTTAAAGAAACTATGCGTATTAGCATGAATAATAAGGGAAGCTAGAGCCAAGCTCTAGCTTCCCTTATTATTCTTTATTTCTTTGCTATATATTTACGAATATCTAGTGCAACTGCAAATACAATTACCACACCTTGAACAATGTATGTATAGTCCGATGGAACTCCTAGGAATTGTAGAGAAGACTTTAATAATTCAAATACAAGTACACCTACTAATATTCCAGATATTTTACCAACGCCACCATGGGTAGAAACTCCACCTATGGTACAAGCAGCAATTGCTTCTAATTCGTAACCTTGACCATAGTTTACCGTCGCTGCACCTGATTTTGATGCTAGCAAAAATCCTGCGATAGCATATAATCCTGCTGCTAAAGTATAAATAATTATTTTTGTTCTTGTAACATTAACTCCAGATACCTCAGCTGCTACTTCGTTGCCACCTATGGCATACATATATTTTCCATGCCTAGTTTCATTATATAGAAACCACATGATAAAACCAACAATAATGGTGATTACAAGTAGGTTGGATACATTTTTAATACCTAAAAAATCTCCACCAGCAATATTGATAAAATTCTTACGTAAACTACCAAGAGGTGTTGCTTTGGTATAAACGAGACAAATACCATATACTGCAGTTTGTGTACCTAAGGTAGTAATAAAAGGTGGAACCTTTAGGTAAGTAATAATGAGTCCATTCATTAAGCCGATAATACAACATATGATTACAGTCAATAATAAAACTCTAAGAATAGGTATATTTCCGAGGTTTGGAAAGAATTTACCCGGTGCATCGGGTTTTTGTAGTAATGTTGCTGCAATACAAGCACCTAATCCTACAATTCTACCAGCAGATAGATCGGTACCCTTTGTAATTAAACATCCACTAACACCCAGTGCAACAAGAAAACGAATTGCCGTGTTCATAGAGATGTTTTTAAAATTGGTCCATGATATAAAATTATCTTTGGTAACTCCAACGTAGATTACCATAATAACTAGAATGACAATAATTGTATTGTTAAATAACAAATTAATAACTGATTTTTTATTGATTCTCTCTGTATTCATTGGAATTCCCCCTATATAAACTGTGTGGCTAGATTCATTATTGCTTCCTGGCTAGCTTTTTCACCAGGCAGCTCTCCTGTAATTCTACCATCACACATAACGATAATTCGATCTGACATCCCCATTAATTCAGACATTTCAGAGGAAATCATAATGATGCTCTTACCGGCTTTTGCCAGATCAGCCATGATAGTATAGATTTCATACTTCGCTCCAACATCAATTCCTCTTGTAGGCTCATCAAGTATTAATACATCTGGGTTATTGGCTAACCACCTTGAGATAATAACCTTTTGTTGATTACCACCAGATAACGATTGAATTAGGGTTTTATTGCTAGGCGTTTTTATACTTAGCTTTGCTATGTTCTCCGAAGCTAATTTATTTATTTTCTTATGATTTAACTTGATTTTATAATCTACATATTGTTTTAAAGAGGCAATGGATACATTCTCTTTTACGGATAACACCCCAAAGATACCTGATCCCCTTCTGTCCTCAGTTAATAATGCAATTCCATTATCAATGACATCCTTTGGCTTTCTGGCTTTTAGTTTTTCACCTTTGTATATAATTTCTCCTTGCACGATATTACGGATACCAAATATGGCTTCAACTAGCTCTGTTCGCTGAGCTCCTACTAAACCACCTAATCCTAAGATTTCTCCTTTTCTTAACCCAAAACTACAATTCTTAAAGGATTTATTATGGATACTAGTAAAGTTTTTTACTTCTAAAATTACTTCCCCTGGAGTATTTTCTCTTTTTGGATATATATTGGTTAACTCACGACCTACCATCTTTGTAATAATCATATCCGTGGTCAAATTCTTTGCTTCCCAAGTTCCAATGTATTTACCATCTCGCATTATAGTCACATCGTCAGATATTTGAAGAATTTCGTCCATCTTATGTGATATGTATATAATGGAAACTCCTTTTTTTCGTAAATCATTTATAATTGTAAATAATGCTTCCACCTCATTGGATGTTAAGGAAGAGGTAGGTTCATCCATAATTACGACTTTTGCATTCATAGAAACTGCTTTGGCAATTTCAACAGACTGCATTTGCGAAACAGAAAGCGACCCTAGTTTTTCTCTTGGATTATAATCCATACGTACTTCCTTTAGTAAACGTTCCGACTCATGATACATTTTATTATGGTCAATAATAGGAAAAAATCCCAAAACCTTCTTTGTAGGATATCTACCACAAAAGATATTTTCACCAATGCTACGCTCTGGAATTGGCTGTAACTCTTGATGTACCATAGCTACTCCCTTTTTTAACGCATCATCCGCATTGATAATAGTTACCTTTTCGCCATCTAGCTTAATCTCACCCGTATCCATTTTATATATTCCAAAGAGGCATTTCATTAAGGTTGATTTGCCAGCTCCGTTTTCTCCCATAAGAGCATGAACTGTTCCAGGGCGAACCTTAAGGGTGACTTCATCTAAAGCCCTAACTCCAGGAAAGCTTTTGCTGATACCTGTCATCTCTAGTCTATACTCAGCCATATGCCTGCACCTCCCTTTACAAAGGGCTGTATGCAAAACTATGCTACAGCCCTTTGCTTTTATATTATTTAACTTTTACATAGTCAACCGTATATTTTGTTTCCACCTTAGTGCCAGCTACCATCTGTGCTCCAATATCTGCTGCTGTATGAGATTGGCCAACATGGTCATTTAATACAGTTCCTGTAACTGTTCCTTCTTTTACATATTGTACCGTTTCTGCAAGTGCGTCTACACCTACTAAGTATATGTCTTTTCCAACAGTTCTACCTGCGGATTCAATTGCAACTTTAGCACCATTTGCCATTGCGTCATTATTACAGAAGATTACTTCAACATCATTACCAAACTGAGTCAAAGCATTTGCTGCTAATTCTTGACCCTTTGCTTGATCCCAATCACCACGTTGTTCAAATAACTTTTCTACTTGCATACCTGCATCTGTTAAAGCTTTGATAGAATACTCAGTTCTATATTGTGCATCTACATTCTCAGGATCTCCAACAATCATAGCATAGCCTACTTTTCCATCCCCATTGATGTCTCCTTTATTCTCTGTTTCTAAGATAATTTCACCTTGGAAAGTTCCTGATTGTCTAGCATCTGCTCCCACATAAGTTGCATTCATTCCATTGTCTTTCCAACGATTTAATTCAGCCTCACTAGGCTCACGGTTAATAAATACTGCTGGAATGCCTGCCTCTGCACACATATCTGCAATTACTTCTGTAGAGGAAGCTTGCACTAGGTTAAGTATAAGTAAGTCTACTCCTTGTGTAATAAAGTTTTGTATCT
This sequence comes from Bacillota bacterium, assembly GCA_023387635.1. Taxonomy (GTDB): domain Bacteria; phylum Bacillota; class Clostridia; order Lachnospirales; family Lachnospiraceae; genus Anaerocolumna. The sequence goes on along the minus strand of JAEWHU010000391.1, from coordinate 2,018 downwards.
GATTTGTTTGTTCTGCCTGATCTCCTTTTCCGTCCATAACCGTAACTTTCGCATTGTATGTAGATTCAAGATAGCTTTGTAATTCTTCTCTATATAATGTCATAAAGTTATCATCAAATTTATAAATACTGATACCAACTGTAAAATCTTTTACTTTTTCACTTGTCTCTTCACTTGTATTAGTATTTAAGTTTCCATCGGAAGTAACCTTTACATAATCTACTGTGTACTTGTGTTCTACCTTTTCACCTTTTGCCATCTTAGCTGCTACATCTGCTGCAGTATGTGACTGACCTACATGGTCATTTAATACAGTACCTGTTACTGTTCCTTCTTTTACATAAGCAACAGTTTCTTCAAGTGCATCTACGCCAACTAAATAGATATCTTTTCCAACGGTTCTACCTGCTGCTTCGATAGCAACTTTAGCACCATTTGCCATTGCATCATTATTACAGAAGATAACTTCTACTTTTTCGCCAAACTGTGTCAAAGCATTCGCTGCTAACTCTTGACCCTTTGCTTGGTCCCAATCACCTCTTTGTTCAAATAACTTTTCTACTTCCATACCAGCATCTGTTAATGCTTTGATAGAATACTCTGTTCTATATTGAGCATCCACATTCTCAGGATCCCCTACAATCATAGTATAGCTTACTTTGCCATCCCCATTGATATCCCCTTTATCAGGTTGTTCTAAGATGATTTCACCTTGGAAGGTTCCTGATTGTCTTGCATCTGCTCCTACATAAGTAGCTTTTATGTCCTTATCACTCCAACGTGTAATTTCATTTTCACTAGGCTCACGATTAATGAATACAACTGGAATACCTGCTTCTGCACACATATCAGCAATTACTTCTGTAGAAGAAGACTGTACTAAGTTCAATATTAATACGTCAACACCTTGCGTGATAAAGTTTTGAATCTGGTTTGTCTGCTCTGCTTGGTCTCCCTTACCGTCCATAACAGTAACCTTTGCGTTATATGTAGTTTCTAGATAGCTTTGTAATTCTTCCCTGTAAAGAGTCATAAAGTTGTCATCAAATTTGTAAATACTAATTCCAACTTCTAGTTGATCTCCTTTGTCCTTTTCATTGTCCTTTACAGTTTCCGTAGCCTTTTTACACCCCGCCATAGATACCACCATAAGTAAGGCTAGTAACAATACAAAAATTCTTTTCATATCATACCTCCACGTTTTTAATGCTTTTAAGCATTATAATATTGTTTAAAATATACAGATATTTCATCGAATATCTGAAATTTTTATTACAACTATATAATAATTAATGTAGAGATATTGTTCCATAGAATATTCTATGATTATAGACGAAATTTCTTCACTGTATAAATGTTTTTTATGTATTATTACTAAATTCCTTCTTTTTTACGATTGGATAGCTATTATTTCAGCTTGCATGTCTACTGCTCGTCTTTCAGTGTATACTTATATTGCTCAATTCGAACGTATTTGTTATTCTCCAAAGAAACCACCCGAGATACATCACCTCCTGTGGTTAGGGCATAGGCAATATCAAAGATTGCTTTGGCATGTAAGGCGGTATTACTCATTACAGTTCCTAAGATTTTGCCTTCTTTTACAGCACTTAGCCCTTGGGGTGTTCCATCAATTCCTACTATGTTATTAAAACTATAATTTGCACGTTCTAATGCATCTACTACGCCTAAAGCCATGTCATCATTATTGCATATAATCATTTCAATTTGGTCTCCATATAATTTATGCCACGTTTCCATAAGAGCAGAAGCTTGTGTACGCTCCCAGTTTGCAATTCCACCAACTAACTTTTCGAGTTCCAAACCATAATTCTTTAGGGTAAGTACTGACCACTCTGTTCTAACCATAGAATCCTGATGCCTTATTTCTCCTTCTAGCATTACATATTGAATAATTCCATCTCCATTAATATCAATACTCTTAGGTTCTGCTTCGTACGCATCAATAATCAATTCTCCTTGTAATACAGCTTGGTTTTTTGCATCGGATCCTACAT
>JAEWHU010000389.1 GCA_023387635.1 Bacillota bacterium | reverse complement strand
CTCTTGGCCCTACCACATATGCATCAAAATCAATATTAGCTGCAAAGGCTTTCATATCCTTACTATAAAGAAACTGATTTGCCGAGATATCAGCCATAATCAAACTATAACCTGAGATAAATAGAACTTCTTTTTTTAACTGTTCATAATATTCTTTTACTACATTATCATCTACCCAATAGGTGTCTATAATTTGTTCCATACTATGTAACATTCGTTCTTTAATATCATAAATGCCCAAGGTAGGATATATACCACAAGAATCAAATGTAATACTATGAATATATCCAATATATTTACCTAACTGATAAGTACTAACCTCTTTGGGAAATTCATCTGGCTCCCATGAGATTCCTTCACTCTTTTCATAAATTAGGTAGTCCATCTCTTCATTGTAATCAATTAGTTTGGGTACTTTAATATGAGGATTCTTTTCTAATACATCAATCAAATCCCTCATATTTTTACCTAGTTGGTAAAAAGTCGAACCAAATATATACTTAAGTGACCACCAGAATGGTGATAATTTATCTTGGGATATATTTCTCATCTTTAGAATATATTCCTTATTATCATAATAAAAAGAATATACCTTATTCGTACTAATAGATATTAACTTAAAGGTATCTATATTTTTTAATATGTATTCTTTATTTAATTTCATGTAATCTTTGTAGCATATCGTCAAATAAATAGATATAGAAAGTTACTGCTACAATCCTTTCTTAATTATATTGAATATATAAATGTACTAAACTATATTAAGATATTTGTTAAACTCTATGAATTCTTTCTCTATAGCAGATTCCATTTCGTTGGTAACAATAATATCTTTCTCCCACCACCAATTCTTTATCTTAATAGGTTCATTATTTCGTTGTAGCTCAGGTTCAAATCTTGCAACTAATCGATTACCATATAGAACAGGTAATACATAGTATCCATACTTTCTTTTACTTTCTGGAACATATACTTCCCATGAATAATCAAATTGAAAAATCCTTTTAATTAAATCCCTATCCCATAGCATATTATCAAGAGGTGCTAGAAATCTTGCTTCTTTATTCTCTGGTATATGATTTAAATATATTTCATCTTCACTTCGTATATAAAAAGGTTCTTTTATACCTTCCACATCAATAACTAACAATTCACCTTCATGAACTAATTCTGGAATAATGTTATCACGTAATTTTTTACTCGATATAAAGTTACCAAGCCATCCACCACCACTCTTATTCCAAAGTAAACCTACGGAACCAATTCTTCGCTTTATGTACCATTTATAAAAATCAATTTCATTATCAAATGGTTCTGGTGCATTATATATTTCCTTTGGTAATAAGCGACTATTAAAGTCATATATCTTTTGAGTATTCCTTTTATCAAAAATACCTAGCTCACCTATATGATACATATAATCTAACGTTGCACTAGATAGTTTTTTATGTCCCCATGAATTAGTTACTCCTTCTCCAAGTGTTATTTGATTACTTTGTATTGGGCCCTTCTCTTTCATAAGATGTCTTATATCATCAATGTAATCTAGTGCCTCTAAAGAGTTGCGATGTTCTAAATAATGTCTTATTTCTTTCCCTCTCTCATCCCTTACTCTCTTAAAATTAGGATAATCTTTGGTTTCATAGATTGCCATCATCTTATCCCAACCATCAATTAAGGCACGATCTTGATATAATAATTCACTTAAAAGTTCACTGTGATAACCCTTTATTCTTGACTGCAATACTAAATCAGGATTTCTTCCTACTACATTAAGTGGATCGTATTGAAAACAGCCAACTTTATTCACATACTCTAATATACCTGATTTACCGGATAGCCTTCTCGAATCGTTGAGATTATGATATGTAACCATATAATTTCGTGCATCTTCTATAGATATCTTTATGCTCATTTTATACTCCTTTTTACAACTTAATAAAGAAAGAGTTAATACTACTTCTATACATCTTAGTAATAACTCTTTCTCTTAGGCAATTACAATATAATTAACAAATCTTATTATAGAAATCCAGTTATAGGACATGTTTTGTTGCCTCACATTATAACCCCATCACTAAATATATCTGATTGGGTTAAAGCTTTTTGCTCGTAGATTTTATATTACAAATTATACCACACACATGTTCGGTTGTAAATATCTAGTTGTTTGATTTACCCAAAATATGGATTTAATCAAACTAACCAATGAGTGAAATTATACTATGATAAATCACCACCATACCTACTAAACCTGACATTAGCGGTACAAGTATAACTGACCATTTCTCCATTTGTAATTTCATTATCTTATAGAGACGCTCAAATAAATTCTGCTTTAACCTATACACAAAGTAAAGTATCATCAATGGAGAAGAGTATATCAAATTGTAGATAACTAATATGATGATGAGCTCTAATAAATTCAATTGATGATTTAGTAAAATTGCAAGGAATGCAAAATATGGAAGTGCCGAGGTTAGCTCTGCAATTGTAGCTAAAACTCCTAATATCGTTAAAGAAAAAGGTGTTACCGATTTTAATTTCTTTGCAATCTTTTGTTTTTCATCGTCCTCTGTATCATTATCCTGAGTAAGACCTACGACCTGCTTAGCTTTTTTGTTCCTTTGACGTAAAATTGAATAACATGTAAAAACAAGTAATAATATACCTATCCCACATTCCACAATAAAAATGTTATTACCAAATTTCTCAAAAATAGCACCCATGACATTTGAAAGTACTGCGATAAAGCCAAAATACGCTAGTAATCCACCTGCAAAGTTTGTAAAAAAGGTAGCCATAATAAAAAACCAAATATGCTTTGGCTTTTTAACCATCCCCTGCAACACAAATTGCTGTGTTATAGCTACTGGATTCACACTATCAGCAGCACTTGTTAAAACTGTTGTAATTATTAAACCTATCATTTCTTAATTCCTTCCTCTCTTTAAAATAGAAAAAGCGATAGGAGCAACATACCCAATGACCTAACGGTATGTTTCTTCTATCGCTTTAAAAGATGTCCCTTATCCGGTGACAAGGTACATCAAAGCTTATTTTTTACAAAGTGTAACATAAATTAAATTACAAGTCAACTAGAAAAGTATACAACCTTATAAGTGACCATCATTGCTAGAGTGGACCAATTAGTTGACTAATTCTGTTTTTCTGTTTATAATTAAATTTATTTTACAAATTACTGTTATCGAAAGGATTTAATATGACTGAAGAAATTAATAATCTAAATACGGATTTAAAAGAATTATTCACAGAAAATAAATATGAAGAATTGTTAGACAAGCTTAATGAAACTTCTAATGATATTGTACTTGAAATAACCCATCATAACTTTGATATCATAAAGAAATATTATGATACTGAAAAATTTAACCTAATCTTTCAATATATTCGTTTTGTTGCTTTTGCTAGTTTTGTATGCGAATATTCTTATAAGCGTGAACTAGTTACGGGGGAAGAATTTGATAAGATGATGGATGTCTTTAATGGTATCCATGAAATGTTACAGCAAAATAAATAATCTTTTTTCTATAATTACAGCTCCTATACAATACATCTATGTATTATGTAGGAGCTTATTTATATTTTATAATTTCATTC
>JAEWHU010000340.1 GCA_023387635.1 Bacillota bacterium | reverse complement strand
GCTTATATTTAGTTCATATATATCCTTCAATGTTTTACCTCTTACTTTTCATTCATGTTAAGTCTTATTATCAAAGGTTTTTGTGATAATTGCAGTTTATTATTTGATATCTTAATAATTTGATCATCAATCAGGTTTGTATAGAAACCATCCTTAAAAGTATAGTCGTTAATATATCCTCTATCCTGTATAAAAAGATCTAACTCGCCCACTTTAAGTCCCATATTAAAAACACCAAGCAACAATTCATTCCCTAGTATATATGTCGCATAGATAACATCATTTACTGATGTTTTATGTATTTTGTAACGTCCAAAAGCAAATATTTCATCTTTTTTTATCTGTCCTAGCTTTGTTAGATATGAAACAAACTCATCACTTAACCCTTCCCATTTTACAGGGTCTACTTCAAATAGAGATGGTATATGGTTGTCTTTTGCCTCTTGTCCTGCATAAATAAGAGTGCAACCTTTCTCAAAATACAAAAAAGCAGTCCACATATTTAGTAATACTTCATTTTGGATTAAGTGGGCACTTCTTGGTGTGTCATGATTCTCAAGAAATCTAAGTTTTACATAATTATCGGGATAGATGAACTCTTGTAATCTTTTCTTGTCTAATACCCTTTCAAGGGTTCCTGTTCCATTAAAATAATCAAGTAATTCCCCATGAGTATCATAATCATAACAGATGTCAAAAACTTCATATGTTTCACTGTCCGATGCCATATAATGTCCCATATTCCTAACAGCTTCTACGAAGTGAGAGTGAACTGACTCTGCTAAGAAAATAGCTTCAGGATTAATTTCTTCTACTGCAATTCTTGCTTCTTTCCAAAACTCCATGGGAACCATTGGGGCAACATCGCAACGAAATCCGTCCACACCAAGCTTCGTCCATAGTAACAAAGCATCAATCTGCTTCTTCCAAAGTTCTTTGTTTCCATAATCTAAGTCAATAATATCGGACCAATCAGCTACTTTATTGCCGAATTTACCGTTCTTTCTATAGTAAAATTCAGAATTTTCATCTACATATACAGCATCATGGGATGTATGATTATAGACAACATCAATCATTACTTTCATATCAAGTTTATGAATTTCATCTATTAATTCCTTAAATTCTTCTATAGTTCCATATGCCTCATTTACCTTGGTATAATCTTTTATAGAATAAGGACAGCCTATCCCCTTTTTATTTACTTCACCAACTGGATGAATTGGTAAAAACCATATAATATCTGTTCCTAAGTTCTTTATACGAAGTAAATCATCTTTAACATCATTAAATCTACCATTAAGACCATGATTTCTAACATACACGGAATAAATTATACTATTTCTTAGTATTTTTGAAGTATTTTTAGCCATTATAATCTCCATTCTGCCATGTGAAATTTCTTGAATTTCACATTACGACTCGAATTTTGGTATTCCCACATTGTTTCCCTTTTTATTCTTTATTTGCTCCTGCACTTAATCCTTCTATTAAATATTTCTGAAGGAATAAATAAAGGATTGCAATTGGTGCAGCAACTAATACTGACCCCGCAGCAAACATAGTAAAGTTTGTATTAGTTTGTGTATTGATTAGTTCATAGAGCCCAACTGCTAATGTTTTCTTTTCCGTTGAAGATATTAGAAAACTAGGCATGATATAATCAAACCATGGAGTCATAAATTGTGTTACCGCAACAAATGTTAGTATTGGGAACATAATAGGTAATATTATCTTTGAATAAATTTGCAATTTGGAAGCACCATCTATTTGTGCCGCTTCGTCTAATGATAAGGATATATTTCTTAAATATCCTTTTATTAACCATGTATTGTATGGAATTTGTCCTGCAGAATATATAATTACTAATGCAAGAGGTTGGTTTAACAATCCAAAGTTAAGGAAGAATACATATATAGCTATCATTCCCATAAAGGAAGGAAACATCTGCAATATAAGAATCGTCAATAACCCAATTTTTTTCCCTGCAAACTTTAGTCTTGCAAAAACATAACCCATGGTTCCAACTAATGCAACAGAAACAATCATATTAACAATTGCTATGGATAAGGTATTTAAATACCACTTTTTATAATCTGTTTCTTCTAATAATCTAATAAAATTTTTTATAGTTGGATTTTTTGGTATTGCTGTTGCAGAAGCTAGGGATGACCCTTGATTAAACGCAGAACCTACAATCCATATAACTGGATATAGAATAGCAACTGCCACTGCAATTAGAATAAGATATATTCCTATGTATGCCATAATATCTTTGAAACGATCAAATGGCGTCAAACTTCTTTTTTTATTACGACTCTTTCCCATATTATATATCCTCCTTAAAAACATCACTTCGCATAAAATTCCAAGTTGATATACTTCCAATCAATAGGAATATTAAGATTGACATTACGGAAGCCATATTATACATCTTAAAGTCCTTAGTCATATTATAAATCCAAGTAATTAAGATATCTGTATGGTTTGCATATTCATAATTTATATTTCTTGGACCGCCTCCTGTAAGGAAGAATACCACACCAAAGTTATTAAAATTACCCGCAAATGACATGATAAGTAAAGGTTTTACTTGGGTTAACAATATTGGAAATGTTATTTTCCAAAACGATTGGCTAGAACTAGCACCATCCACTGTAGCAGCTTCATATAAAGTCTTATCAAAACTTGTTAATATTCCTGTCATAAGCATCATAAAATATGGTACCCCAAGCCATAGATTAATAACAAGCAAGGTTATCTTAGCGAGTGTAGGATCATTTAACCACGGAATATTTTTACCAAGCATTTGATTCAGTGGTCCATATGTCTGATTTAAGAAATTTTTAAAAACAAGTAAAGATATCATACTTGGGATAGCCCAAGGCAAAATTAAAATAGTACGCCATATTTTCTTAAACACAACTCTTTTATTGTTTATAACAACTGCCATAAATAAACCACCAAAAAAGGTAGTAAAGGTTGCTACAACAGCCCATGTTAATGTCCAACTGGCAACTCCTACAAATGTAGTTCTCCACCCTGGCAGGTTTAAGATATTTGAAAAATTGCTTAATCCTACCCATTTTATTAAATCCGCTGGAGGATTATGATAGGAGTCCCAATTGGTAAATGCTGTTAAAAACGAAAATATAATTGGAAGGATAGAAACGAAAAGAAGCAGAATCAGTGCTGGTGCGCTCACCACATATGCAAAACCAGTTTCGAATGTTTCCTTATAAAAATCTTTTGATGATTGTATAATACCTGTTCTTTTATAACTTAAGTAACTTTCATTGGCATCTTTAATATTCATAAACCAGATCACAAGAAGGATCATTAATAAAATTATAGCTATAATCCCTTCTATCATTAATACTGGCGAATTATCTCGGAATCGTCCCCCTGTAGTTTTACCTAAAGTAATAAACCCATGAAGTCCTTTTCGAAAGAAACCATATCCCCAATAATCAGGCTGTCCTGGTATTACTGACGATACCAGTGAACTAGTTAAAATCTCTACTAAAACATATATAAATTGAAAGAAAAAGAAAAAAAGTGCTTTTCCTTTTTGCTTATTTTTTAATTGTCCCAATCCAAATATAAAGAATGAAAACCATCCAGGAACAGTCATTTTCTCGCCAATTAACTTTTGCCACCATTTCTTTGACTTTTTATCACTCATAAGACGAATTCTCCTTTTTATTATAAGAACTTCTTATACCGATACTTCTTAAGAAGGAATTTAATATTCTAGAGCACTTATTACGAATAAAAGTGCATTAATTGCCCTTTTATTCTACTTTTTATACATACTTACCAGAGTCCTTTAGAATTCTTTCATAGTCACTAAGAGATTTTGCTTGTGCATCTTCTATAGACATTTTTTCATCAAAAATATTTGTCCATACATCACGAAGTGGATCCCACATATAATTTCCTTCTTGAATAACAGGCATTGCATGAGAAAACTCTGCTTGACTTAAGAATCCTTGACTAATAACATCATCACTTAAACCAGGTACAATATCTGAATTCTTAACAGCTGGTATTTTGTTAAGTGTATTGTATACAACATTCATAACTTCTTCACTAACTAAGAATCTCATTAAATTCATAGAAGCATTTGGATATCTTGTATATACATTCATACCAGTTACTTGAACGCCAGAGAAAGTGGTTGGTTGAACACCATTATTAAAACTAGGTATTTTAGTAGCACCATAAAGGTCTGATATTTTTGTATCTGCTGTTACGCCAAACTTGCCTGTTTCAACCCATGTTGCGAAGTTTTTACTTATATCAGCCATTACCCAAGGACCACTAAAAGTCATTGCTACTTGGCCTTTTTGGAAACGTGCTGGTCCTTGATCCCATGCCATATCTTGTACTGTAGCAAGACCTGGGAATAATTTTGAACCGTCTTTGTTACCATACCAGTCACCGGTAACTGATTTTATGGAAGATGTAACAGCTTCTGAAGTAATATCAAACTTTGTAGGGTCATTATTATTCTCACCAAACACTCTATAACCGTCTCTTGTCATAAAGAAATAGTTATGGTATGCATCATAAAGTTGATATGCAAGTATCGTATGTTTTTCTTCAGCTTCTGATACACTGCCTTCTTCACTTTCAAAACGATCCGAAAGATATGGAATTTCTGCTCCAGTTCCAGCAAATGTATTACCCCAAGCTGCAACCCCTGCAAATAATTCTTCTAAATAAATTTCTCCTCTTTCAACCTGTTCTAATAGATTGGTTGCTGTTAAAGGTAATACAGTTGGTATCGTTGGTAGTGCACCTAATATTTGTTTGTTATAAACAAAAGCAACATTCTCAACACTTGAAGGAATTGCATACATATTATCTTCAAATAGAGTTACTGCCGTTGCTGAATCTTGCATAAGTTCCTTGATATAAGCTTCATCACTCTCAGATAACTGAAATAATAATCCTGATTCTCTCATATCTACTACACTGTTATGTGGTATGTAAAACACATCTGCACCAAGTCCTGCAGGTCCGTCTAATTTCATCTTTTCTGCGGTATCTGTTGAACCGACATTTTCATATTTTAGTGGAACATCTGGATATTTTGCATTCCATAATTCAATAATCTTATTGGCATAAGGCTCATTATCTGTCCAAAACTTTAATTCTGCATTTTTTTCAAAAACATATTCTTGTTTCTCTTCATTCCATTTTAAATCTTCTGCAAACGTCGCTGTTACTTTTTTCTTGCAACCTGCCATGGATAATACAAGGACGATTGCGGCTAATAATACCATAATTCTTTTCATTTTCATTTCCCTCTCTCCAATCATTTATGTTTTTGTTTGGTTTACCGATATACCATCTTCAGATTAGCATTATTTTTGTGCAAAGTCAATAGTATTATTATATATATTTTATCATTATGGTGATTATGTACAATATACTTGGTTTAATATAAATTTTATTGCGAATATTAATATACTATAGTATAATATGCTAATAGTTATTTTTATGATTAGATTTATCGATATACCATCGATATAATTAGCTTATACGGAGGAATTTTAATGTCAGTAATAAAAAATATAGCAGCAGAAGCGGGTGTTAGTGTAATGACCGTTTATAATGTAATTAACGGTAATCATTCCAAAGTTTCTGATAAGAATATTGAACTTATCAATCGATTAATAAAAAAACATAATTATGTCCCTAGTCTTACAGCAAAAAGTTTAACAGCAAAGTCCACCAAAATTATTGGTGTTATTGTGCCACTGGGGGAGGGTGATTATAATTTTTTTAAAGATCCCTACTTAAGTGAATTGATTGGTGTCGTCGAACACTCTATTAGAAAAAAAGGTTATTATGCTATGATACGTTCCGTAAGCTTAGCCTCTGATATTTCACAACTCTTCAAAAATTGGAACATGGACGGTGCCATCTTTTTGCTGCCACACTATGATAAAATACTTGATAAAATAATTAGCTCTAACAAATTACCTATGATTTTTTTAGATAGTTACTCTAATTATGATGGTATATTAAGCATCGGGATCAATGACTTTAAAGGTGGTTATATAGCAACAAAATATTTGATAAATATGGGACATACTAAGATAGCATTTACAGGACCAATTGAATCGGATGAGTATGAAAGTGTTGTACATCAACGATTTAAAGGTTATAAAGCTGCTCTTTTAGATTCGGATATTGCATTTAATGAATCACTTATATTTCCGGCTATGCCTGTTTATGATATGGGAGTTCAAGTTGGACGTGAAATAAGTAAACGAATTGGAGAAATAACCGCAGTTTTTGCTTCGGCAGATATTATGGCAATTGGAATTATGGAAGGTGCTAGAAAAAATGGTTATGTGATTCCAAACGATTTATCTATTATTGGCTTTGATAACATAGAAGCTTCTATTTTTTCATACCCCAAATTAACAACAATATCTCAAAATATTACTAAAAAAGCTGAGACCGCGATTGATCTTTTAATGGATAAAATCGAGAATGATTCTATTACTAATAGCAGAACAGTTTTAGATGTAGAAATTATAGAGAGGCAATCTGTTATGCCATTAGTAAATCAAACAATATCTTAAGAAATAAATTGATAAATAAATGTTATTTAATCAATGTTATTTTATCAATGTTATTTTATCAATGTTATTAATAAATTAAATAGTGATATTTTAAAAACCCCAAAAGAAAATTTTCATTTCTTTTGGGGTTAATCATTAATAAGTATTTTTTAAAGTTGGTAATAATGCATCTACTGCTTTTTGTGTAACTTTGTTTAAGAAGAAATCATATCGAAAGAAGATATATCCATCTACTAATCCAGTATCTCTACCATATTCTACTTGTTTCTTTAAGATGTCAGAATCATTCTTCCACTCTGGCTCTAATGTAGAACCAGCTTTGTAAGTGGCAATACCTACATACATTTTTACTGTATCACTTTTTCTATAAGATAACCATCTATCAAGAGTCTTAGCATATGGGAATGTACTATTTGTAAAGGACCAGTAGATTTGTGGTGCTAGATAATCAATGTAATCACTAGATGAAAGCCATTTTGCATAGTCTACATAGTAACCTTGGTCACTAGACAAATAATCAATGAAACCACCTGGACTAATACCAAACTCTACAGTATTATCTATATTTTTAATAGAAGAATATACATTTTTAATAAGTGTATTAACATTATATCTTCTCCAATCACCAATAGAATAAACGCTCTTTCCTTGTTCTTCTCTGATCGCCACATATTCATTGTATTCTGGAGCATCAAAATTAGTTTTATATTTGCTACCAAGAACAGGGTAGAAATAATCATCAAAATGGATTCCATCTACGTCATAATTCATAACGATTTCTTTTATTCCCTTAATAATTAAGTTTTGAACCTCTTTTACAGCAGGGTTATAATATAAGCTACCATCAAAAGCAAGAACATTTCTATCGTTGCTCTTATCATTATCTTCATACCACACTCTAGCTGGATTGTCCTTTGCTAATTTTGTGTAATCTGTACTTCCTGTTGTTACACGATAAGGATTAAGCCAAGCATGAATGGATAAATCTCTTGCATGAGCAGCTTCTACCATATATTCAAGTGGATCAAATCCAGGGCTGACACCTTGTGTACCTGAGATGTACTTAGACCAAGGGAAATACTTTGAGTCATACATTGCATCACCAAATGGTCTAACTTGAACTACAACTGCATTCATATGCATAGCAGCTATCTTATCAAACATAGTATCAATTGTAGATTCAAACCCAGCCTTTGTGAATCCATTTCTACCATAGTTAGCAAATTCTAAGTAGGATATCCATACTGCTTTGAATTCTAGTTCAATCTTAATATTCTCTATGGTCATATTTCCCGCTACGTCTTTTACCAAGACACTATAATTACCTGATGAGGTCGCATAAAAGTTATTATCTTCATTTACAACTTTTGCTTTTGTAGTCCATCTTTCATCTGCTATATTCGTTACGTTTCCTTTTAAGTAATAAATAGAATCAATACCTTTATTATCATATGCATCTACATTTACAGTTGCTTTTTGTTTCATAACAGTATATGTAAGAGACGCAGTCGGTGGAGTCCTATCAATAATATTAACTTTTATAACTTTCGTTGTAATATTACCAGCTTTATCAGTTATAGCCAATGTATTATAGCTGTTCTTAGTAACATTAAAACTTCCTTGATTAGAAGAATTTATTGCAAGTACTTTACCAGTGTTACCTGCAAAATCACTTGCTGTTAATGAACCAGATGCCAAACGCACTGTATCAATACCAGAATCCTCATCATTTACTGTAAAAGTAACTTTAACATTACCATTTGTAGGCTTAGTAGTACTATATTTGTAAGTTAAATTTGGTGCTGTTTTATCTATATTAGTAACATATACCCTTTGAATAGTTTTATTACCTGCATAATCTTCAATTAAAAATGTCGTAGCATAATTCATTTTATATCTAAAATTTGCAGTATACTCATATGAGTTATCATATTCTTTATTTGTTTCACTCTTTAATGTAAATGCTAATTCTTTTCCACGGTTATTAAAATCTTCTACATTTTTCTTACCGCCTATATACTTAATACTTTTTACGCCTAGGCCTTCATCCTTTACTGTTAAATCTATATAGACATTTGAATTAGTTGGTGCAGTAGTACTTTTCTTAACAGAAACTGTTGGGCTTGTTTTATCAATATTACTTATGGTTACTGTCTTTACTCTTTCATTTCCAGCTTTATCTTTGGCATAAAAAGTATAGACACCATTCTTTTTAACGGTTAAACTTGTTTTTCCTTGGGAATTAAGAGTAACTTTATATCCAGATTTTGCAAAGTAACTAGTGGTTCTACTGCCACCCGCCCATTTTACAGAATTAAGACCTGAAGCATCCTTTACATAAAGATTGATTTTAACATTACCTGTAGTTGGTTCTATGCTACTAGGTTTTGCTGAAATACTTGGTTTTGTTTTATCAGTAGCTGCTAGTACCTCATTTGTGTTTACAAAATAAATTAGCACAAAAACAAGTAAAAAAATCTTTATAAAACCTTTGTATATCTTTCCTATATTTTTCAATATTACACTCCTTTCAAAAAGCTAATGACATTAGTACCATTTTCATTCTCTTAATATATAGGAATGAAAATGATGCCTTGTCCATTAGCTTATATGTTTAATACTATTTTTTAGTTATCTTCCGGTAGGATATTTGTCAAATATAGATTCTAAAATATCGTACAATGCTTTGGCTGTTTTTTCTTGTACGGATGCACTTGTTATTTTAGCTAAATCACCTTGATTAGACATAAATCCTAATTCAATTAAAATAGCAGGAACTGTATTCTTTTTCACAACAACATATTCCTTAGAATGAATATACCTCTTGTTAGTACCAATCTTACCTGGCAATGCATCTAAGAATAAACTAGCGAACTTTTTACTATCAAGACCAGATGCTAATTTAGCAGGGTTCTTATCGTAATAATAGATTTCTGTACCATTTGGTGATGGGTTGGTATTAGCGTTCATGTGTAAACTAATAAACAAATCAGCACCAACTTGACTTGCTACTGCAGCCCTATCATATAATGATACCTTATAATCACTATATCTAGAATAATATACTTTAATATCAGAATCTTTAGCATTAAAGTATTTCTTACTACGATTTATGATTTGATAGTTAATTGTTTTTTCATAATATGTGGTCTTAGTGTCATCTTTTGTTAGATCATAGATTGCACCAGGATCAGTTCCACCATGTCCTGCATCAAGTACAACAATTTTACTATACATGTCTCTTGGATTACCAAGTTCTACTCCAATGCTTGTATTATTATCATATAATTTATAACCTTGGATTTTTGATGTATTTATAATTATTTCTGTATTACCACCAGTATAAGTCACAGATACTGACTTTACAACTGAATTACTTGAAGTAATCGGATTGCTTTCATAAAAGCTCTTATAATTACCTGGAATCTGTAATACGATTTGCTTATTATAATATCTATCGTCTATTTCGATATCGTCATAAGTTATACCATTTGGAAGTTTTACAGATAAATCATAATCACTTACTTCTTCTGTTTTTTCAGTTTCAAATGTAATTGTATATTTGTTTCCTTCTTCTTTTATAGAATAAGTAGACTCAGTTTGTTTTTCAATATTTACATAAATCATATTATTAGATAATGAATTAATTTGAACCCCTTTTATACTGTCTAAATTGGTAGTTTGAGCATAATTCTCACCAACGGTATTAACCATATTATTTATTTCTAAGGAAATAAAGTTATCATTTTCAACAACGTTAACTTTAAATGGGTTCATTGCACTTAATTCAACAAAATTGTTACCACCTTTAATACCACCAGTAACACTTGATAAATAATTATTATAGAAAGTAACATACATAGTTAAATTATCGTCTGAAAGTGTTACTTCATATTTTACATTGGTATCTTTTAGTGGAAATAATATGTCCGCTGAATTATTTTCCATATTGTATTTTGTAGAAATATCATGTACCAAATTACCACTTAGAGGATAAGCTGTATCCATTGTATAAGTATTAGTCACATTTAACTTAAGAGTGTCTTGTTCTAGTGCTACTGTTGTATCATTAAATGGCGTAGATGAAATAATCTTATAAACTTCTTTCGTTCCATTTGTAAAATCTCTATCTACATAATATACATAGCCGCTTCCTGTCTCATTGGTTATAATCTCAGTTGTATTAATGAGTGAATTCACTTTATCATATTCTTCCTTATATGTAGGCAACATGCTCCATGTGAACTCAGTACTATCTGGTACTGCATCATCACCTAGTTCAGGCCCTTCACCAGTAGTATCATCCTCTGAATCATCAGGGACTCTTGAAGATATAACGGAAGTTTTTGTTGATGAATTCCATGTATAATCATAACCTAAGTAGGAAGATACAAAACTACCTGGTACCATAACATAAGACGTACCTGCATCCACATTAGTAACTACAAGTGGAGCTGTATCCATAATACGGGCCTTACCATTCACATAAGCTGTCTTACTTCCAGTTTTAAGTTTTACTACAATATCATCTTTTGTTAAAGTAATATCACCGGTCTTACTGCTATAAGCGTATTTAGCTCCAATTGAAGAATTACTAAATACTTGTTTTGCACGTAACACGGCTGTTTCATTAATAATAATACTTGGCATATAGCCTAAGTTTACATTCTTTCCATCAATAGTTACCTTACCTTGAGTACCAGTATAATTCACTATTTTGTTATTATACTTTATTTTGAAAGGAGTAGTTATTGATGCAGTGGAAGTACTACTATTCCAAACATATGTATAACCTAACTTTTCTGTAACAAATCTTGTTGGAACTAAAACCCTTGTAAGGTTTGAGCTCTTATACTTAACTTTTACAGGTGCAACTGACATTGTAACGGATTTACCATTCACAACTGCAACTTTGCTACCTATAGTTAAAACTATAGTTGTACCATTCTTTGATAAAGTCACTGTACCTTTGGTTTTATTATACTTGGTACTTACTTTAAGCCCAGATTTAGCAAACACTTCGTAATAAGAACCTAAAGCAGTTCCGTCTTGTATTATACCAGGGGTCTTTATTGTATTAATTGTAGAACCGTTTAGTGTGTATTTAACTTGTTGTCCTGTATATGTAACATTCTTCTTTGTACTATAATAATATAAATTAAGTCCAGAAGATGCTAAAACACTTGAAGAAGGTACAATTACTAGGAGTAATGCAAGTACCCAGATTATTATTTTATTACTTTTATTTAACATATCATCATCCTTCAATTTTATATATATCAGATAGCAAAAGCTATCCTATCGAATACTCGATAAAGTGGTTTACGTGTAACATTACTTTTCATTTTTAGGTTGTCATGATTCATATATTGTTCTATTAATAATCACCTCCACTAAAAAATTTCATAAATTCATATTTACTTAACAATTTCATAACAATTATAAGAATAGTAGGAATCCGTGTTAAAATTATGTCATTTTATGAATAAATTTCATTTTTTATATGTATTTTACAATAAATATGTTATACTAGCAATGGAAAAACTTACATTAAAATAAATGAAAAGGAGAATGAATATGGCAACTATTAATTATCATGATCAAAAAAACAAAGAAAATGCTACGAAATTACGTGAAATCATAAGTGAACTTCCAAAATTTTGTAAAGATTTCTTTCGTGGCATTGAGCCTACTACTTCTTCTTTAACTAGAATTGCTTATGCCTATGATTTAAGAGTGTTTTTTCAATTTTTACATAACAACAATCCAACTTTAAAACAAACTCCCATACAGGATTTAAAAGTTGAAATGCTTGATGATATAAAAGCAATTGATATTGAAGAATATCTTGAATATCTTACTTATTATAAAAAAGGCGATACGGAATACCTTAATAATGAAACGGGTAAAAAACGTAAACTAATTTGTCTACGAAGTTTTTATAACTATTATTTTAAGAAGGAAATGATATTTACTAATCCTGCCGCACTAGTAAATATCCCTAAATTACATGAAAAAGAAATCATCCGACTAGACGTTGATGAAGTAGCTAAAATGTTAGATGAAGTAGAATCCGGTGAGAATATGACAGCTTCTCAGAAGAAATTCCATAACAAAACTAAAGTTAGGGATTTAGCTATTATTACTGTTCTGCTTGGTACTGGAATTCGTGTATCTGAATGTGTTGGACTTGATATTGATGACGTGGATTTTAACAATGATGGTCTTAAGATTAGAAGAAAAGGTGGTTCTGAATCTATTATATACTTTGGTGACGAAGTTAGAGATGCACTAGATGCTTACCTAGTAGAACGTGAACAAATTATTCCTTGCACTGGTAGTGAAGAAGCTTTATTCCTATCCTTACAAAAGAGACGTATTAGCGTAAAAGCCATTGAAAATCTTGTACGAAAATATTCTGAACTAGTTACTAAATTAAAAAGGATTACCCCTCATAAACTTAGAAGTACTTATGGTACTAGCCTCTATCGTGAAACTGGTGATATTTACCTGGTTGCTGATGTATTAGGACATAAGGACGTTAATACAACTAAGAAGCATTATGCTGCTATTGAAGATTCTAGACGAAGAAGTGCTGCCAATAAGGTGAAGTTAAGGGAGAAAGAGTGATAAGATAACTGAAAAAATTTTTTTGAAAAAGTACAATATGATGAACATAAGTAAACAAAAATCAATAAAACATATAAAAAATGAACTTTATTTTAAAATGCACCCACTATGAAAAGTGAGTGCATTTATTAAAAGAAGTATTTCTTTACTTTTTTTTCTTTTCTTTTTCTATGGCTTGCAATGCTTCTGTTTTACTTCCGGTAGTAGATCGAATAGAGAAAGCAATGTTCACAATATGATCTGATATTCTTTGCAATGAAAATAGAACGGAGTAAATACTTTTTGATACCTCAGCAGGGTACATCCCAGAGCTTAGACGTACCACATGTTCTTCACGCGTAGAGGATATTAGTTTCTTAGTTTCCTTGTGAATGTTTGAAATTTTCCTGAAATTTTCAGTTCTATTATTAGAAAACGCATCAAACCCTAAGTCGAACATTTCGGATATATACCCGAAGATTTGGCCAAGCTCCTCTTTGGTCTGATCTAAAAATTTCACATCATTTTCCTTCATGTAATTTGTCTCTTTTACTAAAAGTATCGCATAATCGCCCAAACGCTCAATATCACTCGTTACATGATGCAATCCGCCGATCAGTTTTACATCGTCAGCTAATTTAGTAACTGATGAAATTTTGATAAAAAAGTTTGTAAGCTTATTTGTTAAGTAATCAATACGATATTCAACATCTGCAATTTTTTTACTTTCACTCATATCTTCGTTGACCAATGAAGCAAAAGAACGATCAATGTTCTCCTTTGCGAGAATCGCCATATCGTGCAATTCTTTTAACCCTTGTTCAATGGCAACCGCTGGAGTTTGCAAGAAACGCTCATCAATATATGTCAATTCTTCCAGATTCTGCTTCTTATCTTTCACCAATCTTGTCACTAAATTGACTAACGGATCAAGAAATACAAGCAGCACTAAGGTGTAAAGAGTATTATAAATCAAGTTATATGTTGCAAGGCTAAACTGTGGTTTTCCAGGGAATAGACTTTCAAACATATTGATAATTGGTGTTCTAAAAAGAACCAGAATAATAGAAAATGCTATTGCGCCAATTACGCTAGTAATCACATGGAATAATGCAATACGTTTCCCGTTGGCATTAGTGGTCAAAGAGGCCATAATGCCATCGCTACAGGTTCCTATATTTGCTCCCATCAATAAGAAAAACGATTGATCTATATTGCTGATAACTCCCGAAGCCAAGAAAGCGATAAAAACACCAGTTGCCGCTGTAGATGACTGTATGATACCTGTAAAGAGAATTCCTAATATCAACAACAAGATTGGGTTTTGCATGATTTCAAATTTGAATACTTTAGCAAGTTGAATACTAAGCGT
>JAEWHU010000276.1 GCA_023387635.1 Bacillota bacterium | reverse complement strand
GTGTAACATAGAAGTTACATTTCTATGATCTCTAATATTATCCGCTGACCTACCGTAGATGGGAATTGCCGCCGTTGGTGTTACATCAATGATATCTTCACTATTATTTTTTAAAGTTACTAACATTATCTCAACTGTCTCTTTTGAATACGGAACAAAAGAAAGAATTTCTGAGGTTAATCCATATTCCTTTGAGACTCTAGTTATTTTATGCCACATTACACCGGCTTCTAATACAGTCTCTTCCTTATCCGAAGTAAATAATTTGGCTTCTTGAACTACTGATTTTCCAGTAGCAGACCAAGGGCCTTTTCCTTTTATGCTACACCAAAAGTTCCTTGTGGATTTGTTGTTATGTAAATCTTCACTACTTACAGGGGATAATAAAAATGTATTTTGTCCCATCTTACTATCTCCCCCAAGAGTTGGAGTTACACTACTCATAACACCGCTTTCATTAGCTAATGGAAAATAAAGATAGCTATTAAGCTCTGGATTCATTAATCGAAACGTCCCACAATCATCTATATAATCATACACATTCATATCATGCTCCCGTCTGCGTGCTCTGCACGCATTTTAATCAGGGGGGTGTGAATTATTCTCACACCTTGATCCCGTCTACGTGCTCTGCACGCATTTTTTGATCCCATTTAAATATCTTTTTGATAAACTCTAACATGCTCTACTTCCATGACAAAAGGCATCTCAGTTTCATCTACCTCTCCAGCTAGTCCTCCACCAACAGCTATATTCATTATTAAATAATATGGTTGATCAAATGGCCAACTATCAAAGCTTTGGTCTTCTTTATCGTCAGACTTGTTATAACGACATGCACTCTGTCCATCTACATAGAATTCAATATATTCTGGTGTCCACTCCATCATATAATCATGGAACTCCTCACATACTCCGCTAAAATCTTTAAAAGTTGTATACTGCTTTGTATCTTTTCTTGTATGGTTATGTTTTAATGAATGAAGGCTAAAGAAGAGATTATCTATTCTTCTACCAATATGTTCAATGATATCAATTTCTCCACATCTAGGCCATGACATTCCTTCTCTAATTGCATCTGGTAGCATCCAAACAGCTGGCCAAGAACCTTTTCCTTTTGGTAATTTTACTCTAAATTCAAATAATCCATAGGTAAAAGACTGTTTACCATAAGTAGTAATTCTTGTGGAAGTATACTCTCTATCCCCATCTTTTTCTTTTAGTGCTTTTATAAATAGTTTTCCATCCTCAACATATACATTAGAAGGACGATTTGTGTATGCTTGCAATTCCCCATTTGCCCAACGATGTCCCACATCATAACTCCATTTATTTTCATCTGGGGCTCCCTCATAATTAAATTCATCACTCCAAACAAGAGTATAATCCTTTTTTAAATTCTCCATAATAACTCCTTTCTCTCTCAAGGTATAAAATTTTATTATATTATTAATTGATTTTTTCTTTCAAATTCTATAATGTTTCTTTCACTCTAAGAGCAGCAATATTTATTTATTTATTTATTTATTTATTTATTATCTAATAACCCGTCTGTCGTTCCTCATCTTTTCTTCATTTTGTTTTATTAAACCCTTACCAATATAAGTACAATTTTTCCCCACTTGTACATTTTTTCTATATTCGGACGGAGAAACACCATAAGTAGTTCGAAATACTTTCATAAAATGTTTTTCGTTTTCATAGCCAATGCAATTACTGATATCCATAATTTTTAGTTCTGTTTCCTCGAGTAACTTAATAGCTTCATTGATACGTATTGTCTTTACGTAATTGACAAAATTCATTCCATTATATTGTTTAAATAAATAAGAAAACAAAGAATAATTCATTGATACATAATTTGATACTACTGCCATATTTATGTCCTTGTTATAATTATCATGAATATATTTTATTGCCATTTGTATTTTTTGCTTATTTTTATAATCATGAAATTCCACTTCTAATTTATTATGAATTTCTTTCATCCAAGAAGATAAGACTTCATGATATCTATTTAGATTATCATATTCATAAACATTCTTTAAGTTAATATAATTCACAGTACTAAAGTCTAACACCTTTTCATAAGTAATACATATTTTATCAATAATCGTTTCCATGATCGTACAAAATTGATCCATATCAACTAATTCCTGTTTTGTTTTATATATAATCTTATCTAATATTTTTGTTGCCTTTTCGTATTTATCTGTTCCTATCATTAGTACTAGTTGCTCTAATGTGTCATCTGAAACAGTTTCATTGATTTTAGCTTTAGCATCATATTCAGTAATCAAATTACTGGTTGCAAAAGTTCGTTTTCTTGCGTACAATGCCTCTTCATAGGCTTCTTTTAATTCGCGTATTGATTTATGTACATCACTTACTCCCACATAATGGCCTTTTAATTGATTATTAAGGAATTCTTCTTTCAATAACACACTAACGATACATACACTTTGTCCATTAATATCTTCTAATATAATGGCACTCTTATTTGAATTCCATTGTTCTTTCACTTTATAATTAGTACAACAAATTACATATTCCTCTTTCATAATGTAATCTTTAAATCTAGTCTCTATGGCTAGGATTTCCTCTTCATTCATATAATTATACATAAGCATATATTTCAGCTGTTGATACCCGATATTAATATATTCTCTTTCTAATACTTGTTCTTCTTTTATTTCAATCTCTAATTTTAATAAAACTTGTTCTATTCTTTCACGTTCTACAGGTTTTAATATGTATTCTTTTACTCCATATCGCATTAATTCAACAGCAAACGAAAAATCGTCATACCCACTGATTACCACAACTTTAGGAACATGATGCAAACTTTGAATTTTTTTGACTAAAGTTATTCCATCCATTTTAGGCATACGAATATCTGTAATCAAAACATCTATTTTCTGATTATTAATTATTTCGTATGCTTCTTCACCATTTTTACATAAAATTATTTCCTCTGCTGAAACCCTGGAACGCATTACCATAGTATATAGCCCTTGACGAATCATTTTTTCATCTTCTACGATTAATATTTTATTCATAATAATCTCCATTCTGCTGTGTGAAACTTGTGCGAAATCTAAACGCTCACACTTACACCACGAATTTTGAGTCAGTACAATATTAACCTATGCCTTTTAATATTACACTACCAATTATTCTAAGGGTATTTTTACAATTACTTTTGTAAAGCAATCTACCTTTGACGCTATGCTAATACCATAATCATCACCAAAGCTTACTTTTATCCTGTCTTGGACATTTTTTAGCCCAATTCCATTTCCAGAACTACCAGAATCCACAATCTCCCCTGATATTTTTTTACATAATCTATCCAATTGTTCTTCCGACATTCCTCTTCCAGCATCTGTGATCTCGATGGTACAATATTCATCATATACCATACCCTTTATATATATATTAGTATCTTCTTCTAACCCTTCAATTCCATGATATATAGCATTTTCTATGATTGGTTGTAATGACATCTTAGGAATTTTTTGTTTATAGATGGTACTTGGTATGTTCAAGCTTAAATAAACTTCATTGTCGAATCTTAAATTAATTAGTGCTAAATAATTTTTAATATAATCTATTTCTTCTTCCACTGTCACATTTTTTGAAACCCATTTTATGCTATATCTTAGCAACCTTCCTAGGGCTGTAACTGCATCAGATATATCATATTTACTATCAATCTCTGCCATCATTTTAATAGATTCCAAAACATTATATATAAAATGTGCATTTATCTGATTCTGTAATGCCCTTATCTCAGAATCTTTCACAAGAATTTCTCCTTTAATACTTTCATCCATCAAACATGTTATTCGTTCAAGCATGGTATTCACTTGTTCAGAAAGCTCACCAATTTCATCTGTACTGCATATAGGAACACGCACTTCTAGATTACCCTTTTGAACTTTACGTACTGTATTCATAATGTAATAAAACTGCTTTAATATGCTTCTAACAATAATGTTGGATAAAAATATCAAAATGAACATAATAACTATAAAACTAATCCAAAAAATAGTACTAAACCGATTTACAGATGCAATTTCATCTTCAATTGAAACAATCTTAATAAGAGAACCGCCAAGCTCCTTCAGTGGTTTATAACACACAATTACTGGTATTCCATCTACTATCTGTAATTCACTATAGCTATAATCAAGATGTTTTGTATTATGATAAACTGAGTCAATACTCTTTAACCATCTGCTTTCGTAATCCGTATTATAGTAATAGGAACCATCGTTATTAATAAAGCAAGTCCATTCATCTTCTGTAGAAGTATATAGATCAGGGAACAATGCCTCCATTTTAGTTACTACTTCAATGGTTGCATTGATGTTATCATTAATTTTATAGAGTGGAGTTACATAGGAGGCTAAATGCTTGGTATGTTTAAGAACATAATATGGAAATATCTCGTCACTATAATCATACTTCCATGCTGGCACTAAAGTTTCATCCTTTGCCCAGGATAGGTTCATCATTCTGCTCCTACGGTATACAATCGGCATCATCTCAGGCAAAGTATCTGATTCAATATATACACGAATTTGATATAAATAGGGATTACTGTTAACTAAATCCTCCATTTCTGCAACTTCATTATTATAAAACTCTATTAAATCATAAGTTTCATAATTCCCAAGACTAAAAGTTTCAATTCCGTCCCAAAAATTTTTACTATTCTTAACAACTTGAGTTGACATGAAACACATTTCTGTCTTCTTTTGAATTTCACCATAGTCTTTAGTGAAATTAAGCTCAACATTTTTCATTTTATCTTTTATCATAGATTCTTTATAACTATGAAAAAATAAAACAGAAAGAATTACCATTGGCAGGATAACGATTACAAAGATAAGGATGATAAACTTCTGATTCAATTTCAAGGAAGAAAAATGTATTTTGATTTTTCTCATTATCTACCCACCTTTTCATGTAACAAAACAACCTGAAGTTACCAACAGGCTGTTTTGCTAATGAAGTCAATCAATTTTATTTTAGACCTAATTTTTCTTTTGCTTCATTCATCATAGTTGTTTTTGTTGCTAAAACTTTTTCTATACCAAAATCGATACGTTTTTGAATAAGTGCATCCCATATCTTATCGAACTCTTCCTCTGATTTTGCTAAAAGAAGTTTTGGTAAAGCTACACCCCATTCATTATCAACTTTGGTTTGGATATCAGCTTCATCTGAATCTGCAGCTAAAGTCACATCATATTGAGAAGTAGTCATTACATATGGATATGTCCAGCGTTCCATTTGTCCTAGTGGTTCAGCAGTAGGAACAGCCCATTTTAGTGCCATCGCATTATCCTGGAACATCCAATATGCAGAATCTGAGCCATATAACTTGTCATATTGTGTTCTATCTGAAGTTAAGATATCTCTTACTTCTTGTTTCATAGTAGGAACTCCATCGACATAATCCCATGTTTCACCTTCTACACCAAGCCATGTCATAAGTTGACCATGTTCACTCATCAAATATGAAAATAATTGAATTGCTCTATCAGGGTTTTCACAATTTTTTGAAATCATAGTAAGTGTCCAACCATTAATACCTGTACCTGGTAATGTATAGTTGTCGCCACTTGAATTCTTTGGCCCATCAACCGCCATATATATACTATTAGGATCATTTGCATAAAGTATTTTTTGTTGATCTTGTAAGTCTGTCCTTTGGTATAACATACAGAAATAACGGCCTTGAGCTATTTTTTCTTCCATTTGAGCTCTCTTATCAATAAAGATATCATCTGCTAAATATCCTTCTGAACCTAATTCTCTAAAAACTTTTAACCATCTTACTAATTCAGGATCTGTATATCTATCATAAACTTTTCCATCTTTTTCATAAGGAATTGCTAAAAAGTTAGATAGAAATAGATCAAATGAATTATTACCACTAGCGTAAAATTCATGAGCACCAATTGGAATTAATGCTTGTCCATTAACTTCAGGGAATTGTTCAGCTGCAGCTTTAATAGCAGCCGTAAATCCTTCTGGTGTAGTCATATCTGGACTTCCAATCGCTTCATAAATATCTTTACGAACTAAGAACGTTTGATTCGATGATATATTATCATACTTTTCATAATCACCTGGTGAGAAGGAAGAGTTAGGATATCCATAAACATGACCGTCCTCTTGTGTGAACCAGCCCACTCGTCCATCATCTGCTACACTAAACCAATATGGATCATATTCATTAGCTAGTTCATCGAGTGCATATACCATACCATCTTCAATCATTTGTCCAACTTGTGGTTCCCACCATCCAAGAGTAAGAATATCAGGAAGAGAATCTGATGCAATTAATGAATTTAATTTTTCTGCTTCATTACCTGCTGGAATAACAAATTTTACGTTTACACCTGTTTCTTCTGTAATTGTTTTTGAAATTAAGTTTTCACCCCAAGGTGTTGTAAACCATGCGAAATTAATATACCAAGATAAATCAACCTTATCTGCGGCATTAGCTTTCCAACCAGGAATAACTTCATTTGATTCCCCTGATCCATCGGGACTTTGTTCTGTAGCAGCATCTGTAGGATTCGTCTCTGGTGCCTTAGTTACTGTCTGACCCTTTGGTGTATCATTGTTTGTTTGCTTATCTTTATTACCACATGCTACAGATGAGATTGCCATAATTGCGATAAGCATAAGAGCTATAACCTTTTTGTAATTCTTTTTCATTGTTTTTCCTCCCTTTTATTTTTTTATTCTATTCCTTAACTGCACCTACCATCATTCCTTTTACAAAATACTTCTGAAGAAATGGGTAAACACAGCAAATAGGTAATGTTGTTATAACCATAGTCGCTAACTTAATAGATGTTGATGTGGTATCTGCGGCTGTAATATTCGATGCAGAGATTGAAGCTGCAACTTGACTTGATTGTACTTGTGCAACCATACGATACAAATACGTTTGTATTGGCTCTAAATCAACCCTATCCGTCATATACATTAATCCTCCAAAATAATCGTTCCATTGACCTACACCAGCAAATAAAGCAATAGTTGCTAGTACGGGTTTTGATAGAGGCAATATAATTCTAGTAAATACTGTCCATTCATTACCACCATCAATTCGTGCTGATTCCTCTAAGGATTGTGGTATTTCTCGGAAAAAATTAATAAAAATTAATAAGTTGAAAAAGTTAAATGCAGCTGGAATTATGTATACTAAAAAATTATTTAATAAACTCAAATTCTTAAATAGGATAAAAGTTGGTATAAGCCCACCCGAGAAGAACATAGTGATGGTTCCCATCGCCATATAGAATTTTCTTCCAACTAAATTAGGTTTTGATAGTGGATAAGCAACCATGGCTGTAAAAAATACATTAATAGTTGTTCCAATTATAGTCTTTCCAAATGTTACTTTAAATGCTTGAACAACACTCTTATCTTCAAAAACTGTCTGGTAATTTTTTAGGGAAAACATCCTAGGCCACCAGTAGATACCACCCATCATTGCATCCTTAGCGTCATTTAAGGAATTTACAATAACATACCAAATAGGATAAATACACAGAAAACAAATGATTATCATAAAAGCCATGTTTATACTGTCAAAAATCAATGTACCAGTGGAGCGTTTTATTTTACTTTTACTTTGTTTACTCACGTTTTCTCCTCCTTAATATAACGTTCTGCCAAGTAGTTTCTTACAAGTTTTATTTGAAATCAATAGAAGCATTAGCGCTATTACCGATTTAAACAAACCAACGGCTGTTGCGTAGGAGAATTTACCCAATTGCATACCTACTTGATATACATAGGTATCAATTACTTGACTACGAGATATATTGATCTGATTTTTTAAGATCATAACTTGGTCAAAGTTTGAATTTAATAAGCTGGATACTTGTAATATAAGCATAATAGCTATAGTTCCAGTAATAGATGGCAATGTAATAAATCGAATTTTATGTAATTTTGTTGCCCCGTCCACAGTTGCTGCCTCATACATCTCTTGATCTACAGCTGCAATTGCAGCAAGGTATATAATCGCCGACCAACCTAGTTCTTTCCAACTATCCGAAATAAGTGCTATTCCCCAAAAATACTTTGGTTGCCCTAGAAACGAAATAGGTTCTTTAAGAACATTGATAGCTACTAAAAAGTCATTGATAACTCCCTCTTTACTAAGCCATGTAGTTAAGATCCCCCCAAGAACTACCCATGATAAAAAATGTGGCAAATAAGAAATGGTCTGTGCAAACTTTTTAAACTTTAAATTTCTTATCTCATTTATAAGTAAGGCAAATATAATTGGTAAGGGAAAACCAATCACTAGCTTTAACAAGCTAATACCCAGTGTGTTAGTAATAATATCAAAGAAATTTGAATCAAGAAAAAATTCCTTAAAATATCTTAAACCTACCCAAGGTGCTTCTGATATTGGCTTTGTTATTTTGAATTTTTTAAATGCAATTATAATTCCACCCATAGGTACGTAATTAAATACAACCATCCATATAATACCGGGCAATACCATAAATTGCAGAATTCTTTGATTCCAGAATTTTTGCATAGTGCTTCTTAATCCACTTTTTTGCTTAATATTAGTATCTTTATTCCTTGTAACAACTTTTTTCATTTTTAACCTCCTCACTACTACGCGAAAAGCATGTTCTCGTGAATTATATCCATACTCAAGCTTTTTGTACGCTCTTATACTATAAATTAACGAAGGTGTCATTTTTTATTTATTAATCTGCTGTAAATTCTCTAATTTACATATTCACTTCTACAATTATTATCTACGAGTAGTACCTTCTAAACTTAGTGTAACAAAATCGTTTTTTAAAATCAGGTATTTAGATTTCAATTAGGTATCATTATTTTATATCACCTCCAAGTAATATATAAATTTCATCCTTAGTTCGAACTATTTTTGTCTATATATACATTATATTTCCAATTCCAATTAATTGCAACATAAAAACGTTTTTAATTTAAAAATAGTTGTTAATTATGTATATCTATTACTAACTATAATAAATTTTATTATATTATTTATACTATTAACAAGTGAGTTAATATTTTTTATTTACATATAATATATCAATAACATATTGTTTTATCTATTATTATTTTAAAAACGTTTTTTCTTTTGAATTAAACAGTAATATATACTATACAATCCTTTTTTTACTAACAAACAATAAAAATAAGTGCAAAAAAGCGTGATAGCTAATGCTTTTTTTGCACTATATTTTAGTTTAACATAATATAAACACTTAAATCGAATTATCTTAGTTAATAAGAGAATTTAACATCTGAATTAATTGTTGCATTTCCTCATTACCCATGCCCATAAAACTTCTAATTGTTCTTATTGGAGAATTCTCAAACATCTTCGCATTCATTTCATCACTAATCGCATCTTTTGAAATGTCAGTAGTCTCTAAGAGTACACTAGTTTGTTTCTCTAACATATCCATAATCACAGGTTTCGTTCTTTCATCCAGCATTAATTCACCAAATGTTGTATTCTCGTGTATATGGAAAGGAAGCTTTGTTGTCGAAACAATACTAATCTCTTCTACTAATTCAATCTCTCTTGAAGATTTACCTATCTCAATTTTATATATACCACTACCTAGGTACCAATCTGATATACCTACATGATACCAAGCAAAAGAACGCTTATCCAATATAAATTCAACTGTTTTCGTTTCATTTGGCATTAATTCAACTTTTTCAAAGCCTTTTAATTCCCTTAATGGGCGATCGATGATATGAGTTTGATCACTTACATATAATTGCACGATTTCTTTACCAAAGATTTCACCTGTATTCGTTACATCAACATAGACTTTCACTGTCTCTTGATCCGTAATCTCATTTTTTTCAATACGAAGATTAGAATAAGAGAATGTAGTATAGGAGAGTCCATAACCAAATGGGAACAAAACATCCATTTCTTTTTTATCATAATAACGATATCCTACATAGACACCTTCTTTGTAATCAACTGTATATCCATCTCCAGGAAAATTTAAAGCAGTAGGGTTGTCAGCAAGCTTTAATGGAAATGTTTCAGGTAATTTACCAGATGGATTCACTGTTCCAAACAATAAATTTACTGTAGCTTCTCCAACACCTTGACCACCTAGATATAATTCTAATATACTAGCAACTTTATTAATCCAAGGCATCTCAATTGGCGATCCATTATGTAGAACCACTACCGTGTTAGGCTGAACATCACAAATAGCTTCAATCAGTTCATTTTGACAATTAGGCAACCTCATATGTGTTCTATCATAACCTTCTGATTCAAAGGAATCAGGTAATCCTGCAAATATAACTGCAACTTCAGCATTCTTTGCTGCCTGAATTGCCTGCTCAAATAAAACTTCATTTCTTTCATCTTTATCTACAGGAAAACCTTGTTCATAAATCACTTCGACTA
>JAEWHU010000232.1 GCA_023387635.1 Bacillota bacterium | reverse complement strand
TTCATAGGAAGTTCTTTTATGGTATTTCGTATCATCTGATATTTTCTAAGTTGTAGATTATATTCAACACCTTTTACCCTACATTCTTCCATTTGTGAATCTACTGATTCTTCAAGTTGATTAATCTTTATTTCCCGAATTCCCTGCATGGTTTCACCCATGATAAAAAATACATCTTCTGTTAATTGACGTTGATTTTCTATTGCTTTTGACAATGATTTTTTAAAGGTAACATTACTTACTAATTGTAACGAACTAAAAACAAAGGCAATAGCACCTAAAATGGGATGTACTGTAAATAAATATCCTCCAATCAGGAAAAAAGTTATTGGTAATTTTAAGAGATTACGCATATCAAATACAATAAAATGCTTCGTTGTTTCTAGTTGATCATAAAAGATACTCATAACCTTTGAACTGTGATTATTATCAAAATATGAGATAGGTAAGCGATCTACTTTTCCTAATATATCCTTACGCATTTTATATACAATAGATTCATTTATATAACTATCAATCCAACCGTTGAAAAAGCCAAAAAGATATTGCAGCACAGTAATTATAATAAATATTAGTATAATTTGCACTGCCATGTTCCTAGTAATATTAGGTGCCAAATCAAATAACTCTCTACTATTCGCAGCAAAAGCCAAATCAAGTAAAATCAGTACTACACTAATGAATGTTGACAGCAAATACCACCACTTAAATGGAGCTGCTATTTCAATAAATTTTCTCCCTATTTTCTTCATAATCTCCCCATCTGCGTGCCCTGCACGCGTACATATAAAGAGGTGTGTAATTGTCCTCTAGAAGTGATTTCTTACACTTTTTCTCTTTTTATTCCAAATCATATCCTGGGATATTATACCATTTATTATCATAAAAAACAAACAAATGTTTTTTAAATCTGTAATGTGATATTTTACGCAACATTAAATAATCTCTTTCTCTATTTTTATAATTTCACCTTCCTGGTTACTTTCAATAAAATTAATTATATGTTCATGTATACTATCTCCATGAGCAGTATCAGAAACAATTGACGCAAACCCAAGTACTATTATCTGATGTTTGTCATACTCTTCCACCTCAGCAATGGATGCATTAAACTTATTATGCACTTTAGCACATATACTTTTTACCACCATTCGCTTCTCTTTTAAAGAATGAACCCAGGGTACATGAATTTTTATTTTAGTAACACTAACCATCATATAATATATTTTACCTCCCCTTTACTAAAAAGTTCATCTATCTCTTTAGAAAAAAATTGTTTGATTTCATCTAGACTCTCATTTTGATACACATATTTCCCATATCCAAATTGTCCATACTTAAATTTACGTTCTTCATCGTTCATAGGCAACTCACTTTCAGGAAATACCTGTAGTATTCTATTCTTAGCTGTAGTTGTATAGCGATGGGATATAATTTCAAATGTAACTGGGTATCTTAAATCAGATGGGAGTGTTTTTCTTACTTCTAATAATAAATCGTGATATTCTTCCTTCCAATTAGGGTATAAAAATACAGGTGCAACTAAATATCCCATTGGATACCCAGCTTTTACGACCTTTATACTTGCTTCTATCCTTTTGTTACGAGAAGCAGTTGCAAGTTCATATTGATTTATCACTGTAGAAGTATTTATACTAAATCTGATTTCTGTGTGACCATTATGCCCCAATTTAAGAAGAGAGTCTATATCATTGTATTTTGTTACAAATCGAAATCTAGCATTCTCATTATTCCCAAAGAATATAATTGCTTTCTCTAATGAGTGAGTATATGGTTCCACAGGTACTGGATCAGAGGTAGCAGCCCCTTCAAAAATTGTTATTTCAGGGTTCCTTTCATCAATGTATTTCTGAGCTTGATTTAGGATATCGTCTATATTAGTATGAACTTTAATATAAGGCTTATCTCCCAACATAGTATTTAAATAACAGTACTGACATTGCCCCATACACCCAGATACTAATGGTAACTGATAATGAGCAGAAGGTTTACAGGTTTGAAATTTCAAACTTTTTTTAGTTCCTACAACTAAAGTCTTCTTTCCCTCTTTATATTGGGTGGATAAATCATCACCGGGGATATATTGTTTTAATTTATTAGAAGTTAAATTAATAATTTCAATCTCTTCTTTATCTTTAAATCTATTTAAGATTTCATTTCCCATATAGCTTTCTAATGAACCTTTTTCAAATATAATTCTGTTAGGTACAAACATATTTAATATCCTCCTATGTATATTAGGATAGGTATTAAATACGAATTTAATTCAAGGGAATGAATATGTCTTTTTTTAATTTCATAAAAAAAGCGATGAACAATCCATCGCCTTTTTTAGATTTTTTTAATATAATTTAATTTATTAGTATAAATAAGACTAATCATTAGTACCAACAACTATATCCATATAATCCTCTAATGCATTAGATTTCACATAAACATCTGGAGTTATACCATTACTCATAATATTTTGCTCCCTAACATTCCAATAATGATTCACTAAATATACCATTAGTTTTCTTTCTTTATCCTCAAATACAGTCTGACCTACGCCTTTACCATAGGTGTTTTTTCCAACTATAGTTACATTACTTAGATAAGTCTTTAACCCTAAGGTTAATAATTCTGAAGCACTAGCTGAATATTCATCAACAAATATATATATATTCTTAAATTTAATATGTGAAACATCAGAATAATAGTTATAGGTATACCCTTCCTTACTTATTAATGTACTAGTTACGCATTCTGGTAGTAATATATCAAGGATATTATTTGCAACATCCGTAAGCCCACCAGTATTACTTCTTAAGTCAATAATTAGTGTTTTATTCTCTGTGTCTTCAATTTCATCTAATATTTCTATGATATTATTATCTGTATTAACATAGAAACCACTTAACCTTATATAAACTTGGCTTTCACTCACACTGTATTCTACTTTATCAGACATATCTTCCATCATGTAATCATACTCTTCATCACTTATTACAAAAGTAAATACATCCTCTGATTTCCTCATCTTTTCAACTGCTTCTGCTATTTCTACATTGGATATATCCACTTTCTTAAACAATGATTCTAATTCTATACCTGAGCTTTTTTCAATATCAGAATACAAATAACTATCTTTTATAAATGTATATAATTGATCGCCTATAGGTTTTTGTCTATCCCTTATGGATTCTTTCACATAAATGGCGGTACTATTTTCAGAATTTATTGCAAGAGTTTTTTCTGCAAACTCTTTTGCATTACTATAATCTTCTAACATTAAGTAAGTGTCTGCTATTAGAGCTAAAATTTCTTCATTATCTGGGTTAAGGGCTAGAGCATTTTCGTATTGTAAGAGTGCATTAGAATAATCACTTAAACTATAATAACAATCCCCTAAATACCATGGAATATCATAACTATCAGGAAATATTTTCGCTGCTCCTATACCGAATTCAATACATTTTGAATATCTTTTCCCATTGTATAGTCCATATAATACATTTAAATATGGGTCAATATCTTCTTGATTTAAACGAATTGCTTCTTTAAAATATGGAACAGATTCCACATACATATATTTATCTTGATATGCATAACCTACAGTATTATACAATTCTTGCGATTCATATCCATTCTCTGCTACCCATTGCACATACTCATGAATCTGGTCAAATGCATTCAATTCCTCATAACAATAAACAATCCAACTGCTGACCTCTAAATCTTCAGGATATTTTTTAGAAAGCTCCATATAGTAATCAGCTGCTTTATCATACATTGCATTATTATAGTATAGTTTTCCAAGTAACAATTCTATCTGAATATTGTCAGGATAAGTACTTTTTAGATTTTTATAATAGGCTTCTACTTCTTCATAACTTTTGGTTAAGGCAAGAATATCTCCCTTTGCAATTAGTAATTCAACCTGATCACTATTGCTTATTAACATTTCATTAACGTATTCTAAACATTTTTCATAATTCCCCATTTGAGTATAACAATCAATGATATACCTGATTCCATCTATATCATTATTTTCATACTCCATATAACTTTCGAATTTCTCCAAAGCCTCTTCGTATTTTCCATCTTCAAAGTATACGCTACCTAAACCATATATGGCATATATTGCGCTATCATTGAGAGAAAGTGCTTCTTTGTAATATTCTTCTGCCTCATTATTTCTGCCTAAACTAAACAGTGCATTCCCAATATTAATATATTCATAGTATCTATTTGGCTTTATATTAAGGGCAAGTTCAATATACTCTAAACTAGTTTCATATTGCCCTAACTGATAGTATGTTTCGCTTAAATCATTATGTATGTTATTTTGTAAATAATTATATTTTTTTTCATCTGAGGTATCTTTAGATATATGTTCAATATTATCAAGAGCAAGAAGATAATAGGTAAGAGCTTCCTCTGTCTTTCCCTCATCTAGTAAAGAACGACCCTTATCATAATTCTCATTGGCTATTTTTTTAAATTGTGTAGTCTCCTCATCTAGCATGGAACTACATCCATTCAAAGTAAATATTGCTGCAATCAGCATAACGTAAAATAATTTAATCAATCTATTATATCTCATTTCTCTACCATTCCCTATTCTACAAGTAAAATGCTCATTGTTCTTTCTTATGTATTTACTCCTTAATAAATAAGGACAATATTACCATTTTTTAAGAGAAGATACAATACTATTTAACATTATTCATACTATAGTACTAATAATCCATATTCATCATCTTAACTCTGCAAATAAAAAAGGAAGACCCTTTTTTATTTTTTGATCTTCCTTCTTTATTTATAATTCATCTTTATTTTGGGTCTTCTTTATTTTCTTTATTTTCTTTATTTCAAATACTTCTACATATTACAAATACGATTCCAAATCTCTTCATTTACTGGAATACCATTTAATAAATTATCTTTTCTTCTATTAATTGTTGATTCACCTGGATAATATACCTTACCACCTTCCGTCGTAGGCATAGAACTTTTTATATCTTTTAATACCGTATTTATAAGTTCCTGCGTACCAGCCTCATCACGATTTACAAAGGTTGGGTCAATGGCTATCATTACTTGAGTTAAACCATATTCAGTTTCATTTTTTCCAACTTGAGTCACGGTGTTTCCCATTGCTAATACATTGGCAACCAGATCAAGAGCTATTGACATACCTGAACCCTTCCAATACCCAATTGGAAGAACACGTCCTGTTTCTTCAATTGCACCAGGATCAGTGGTTAGATTACCGTCTTTGTCAAATCCACCAGGATATGGTAACTGTTTTCCTTCTAAACGTGTTGTTTCTAATTTACCATAAGAATATTGAGCCATAGCCAAATCCACTACAACATGGTCGCCATTACTTCTTGGTATAGATAGTACAAATGGGTTATTACCAATCTTTGCATCTATTCCTCCCCAAGCTGGCATGTTAGGGGAAGTATTAGTCCAACATATTCCAATACATCCTTCATTAGCAGCTTGCCATCCATAAGTTCCACCACGCATCCAATGGTTTGTATTGCCTAATGCAACTAGTCCAATTCCATGGGTTTTCGCAAGTTCTATAGCTCTATCCATACATAACTGTGCATTTAAGTTACCCATGCCTAGATTACCATTCCATCGTTCTATAGCTCCCATACCATCCACTCTCGTAGCAACAGCATCTACTTTTATGTATCCTTTATCAATATATTCTATTACCCTTGGAAATCTCACATATCCGTGAGAATAAACTCCATCAAGGCTTGTATCTGCAAATATTTTTGCTGACCTGGAAGCTCTTTCC
>JAEWHU010000164.1 GCA_023387635.1 Bacillota bacterium | reverse complement strand
TATTTGGATAGCACCTTCTTGAGCTATCTGGCTAATACCTTTTAGGAATTGTTTTCTTTTCATTGTATCTACTTGTCTTACCTTAGCAAAATGTTCTGGCGAAAAAGTAGGAATTCCTTCATATATAATCTTATCATTTGGCATACATAATGTATCACCAATTGAGAATATACCAGGATCAAATACACCAATAATATCTCCAGCATAAGCTTCTTCAATAATTGTTCTCTCTTGTGCCATAAGCTGTTGTGGTTGAGATAAGCGTAATTTCTTACCACCTTGTACATGCATAACTTCCATTCCAGCTTCAAACTTACCAGAACATATTCTCATAAATGCAATTCTGTCCCTATGGGCTTTATTCATATTAGCTTGTATCTTAAATACAAAAGCAGAAAAGTCATTATTTATAGGATCAATAACACCATCTGGAGTCTTTCTTGGAAGTGGAGATGTTGTCATCGTTAAGAAATGTTTTAAAAAGGTTTCCACACCAAAGTTTGTAAGTCCAGAACCAAAAAATACTGGAGTTAATTCCCCTTTTCTTACTTCTTCTAAATCAAATTCACTACTTGCACCATCTAGTAATTCAATCTCTTCCACTAAAGTGGCATGATTTTCTTTACCTATAATAGTATCTAAACTAGGATCACCTAGTTCTACTTCAAGGGATTCAACTTCTTTTTGACCATTATTAGCAGCATAAAAACGAGTAATATGTTTTGTTTCTCTATCATATACTCCCTTAAAATTCTTACCTGAACCAATTGGCCAATTAATAGGACATGTCTTTATTCCAAGAACTGTTTCTATATCATCTAATAATTCAAACGTATCTCTTGCTTCCCTATCTAGCTTGTTAATGAATGTAAAGATAGGAATGCCTCTCATAACACAAACTTTAAATAATTTCTTTGTTTGATTTTCAACACCCTTTGAAGCATCAATAACCATGACTGCAGAATCTGCTGCCATTAAGGTACGATAGGTATCTTCTGAGAAGTCTTGATGTCCTGGAGTATCAAGAATATTAATACAGTAATCCCCATAATTAAATTGCATAACAGAAGAAGTAACAGAGATACCACGTTGCTTTTCTATTTCCATCCAGTCAGATACCGCATGTCTTTCTGTCTTTTTCCCCTTAACAGAACCTGCTAAATTAATTGCCCCACCATATAGTAATAACTTTTCAGTTAATGTTGTTTTACCAGCATCGGGGTGAGATATAATTGCAAATGTTCTTCTCTTTTTTATTTCCTTCGTATAATCAGCCAAGTCAAATCCTCCAAACCTTTATGGATATATTATAATTAAGCCTTTAATAGCAGCATACCATTGCTTCTACATTAGCTCTTAAGTCACAAATCAAAATCACTTCATCATATAATATTTTCTAAATCATTGTCAAGGTGTTTAGTAAAAATAAAGTAAAAACGTATAAATTAACCCTATATCTAAATAAATATAAATAATAATACTTCGACATTCATTATATACAAAACCCCTCTTTACTTATAAAAGAATCCCCCATAAAATGGAGGATTCTTTCTATACTAACTATTGAAATAATAAAATGTTTAATAAACTTAGCTTCTATAAACTTTCTAGGTTAACTAACCTTATTCAGTTACTTCAACCTTCTTAATTTCTTTAGTTCTTATTTCTTTACAAATAGCATCAATGAAAGTATCAAGAGATTTAGCTCCTTCATCACCTAGGAAACGGCTTCTTACAGATACTAATCCTTCCTCTTCTTCTTTTTGACCTACAACTAACATGTATGGAACTCTATCAAGTCTTGTTTCACGAATCTTGTAACCAATCTTTTCAGCGCGTTCATCAACAGTTGCCTTAATTCCATTGTCACTTAACTCTTTTAATACTTTGTTAGCATAATCATGATATTTTTCAGAGATTGGAAGTACTCTTACTTGTTCTGGGCATAACCAAGTTGGGAATTGACCTGCATATTCTTCGATTAACATAGCTAAAGTTCTTTCATAACATCCAATAGATGTTCTATGAATTATATAAGGGCGTTTCTTTTCGCCATCTTTATCAATGTAGTACATATCGAATTTCTCTGCGATAGAGTTATCTAATTGCACTGTAATGATAGTATCTTCTTTACCATGAACATTCTTAAACTGAATATCTAACTTTGGACCGTAGAAAGCTGCTTCCCCTTCTGCTTCTGTAAAGTTAATGTTCATATTTTCAAGAATCTTTCTCATAGTATCTTGATTCTTTTCCCACTCTTCTTCTGTTCCAATGTATTTTTCTTTGTTATTTGGATCCCATTTTGAGAAACGGAAAGTAACTTTTTCATCAATACCTAAAGTTTGTAGAGTATAGTGGATTAAGTCAACACAGCCTTTAATTTCTTGTTCTACTTGTTCTGGTGTACATATAATATGTGCTTCAGATATAGTAAATTGTCTAACACGAATAAGTCCATGCATTTCACCGGAATCTTCATTTCTAAATAATGTAGAAGTTTCTCCATATCTAAGTGGAAGATCTCTATAACTCTTTTGGCTATCTTTATATACATAGTATTGGAAAGGACATGTCATAGGACGAAGAGCAAATACTTCTTCATCTTTTTCTTCATCACCAAGAATAAACATGCCATCTTTATAATGATCCCAATGTCCAGAGATTTTATATAAGTCACTCTTAGCTAAAAGTGGAGTCTTTGTTAATAGGTATCCACGTTTTTCCTCTTCGTCTTCAATCCATCTTTGAAGAGTTTGAAGCATTCTAGCTCCCTTTGGCATCATAAGTGGAAGACCTTGACCAATAACGTCAACAGTTGTAAATAATTCCATCTCACGACCAAGTTTATTGTGGTCACGTTTCTTAACGTCTTCTAAATATGCTAAATATTCTTCTAAATCTGCATTCTTAGTAAAAGAAGTACCATATACCCTTGCTAACATTTTATTCTTTTCACTACCTCTCCAGTAAGCACCTGAGGAGGAGATTAATTTAATTGCTTTAATGTTTTTTGTGCTCATTAAGTGAGGTCCTGCACATAAATCAACAAATTCACCTTGGCTATAGAAAGATATTTCTTCCCCTTCTGGTAGATCTTTAATTAATTCTACTTTGTAAGGTTCATTCTTTTCTTCCATGAATTTAATCGCTTCTTCTCTTGGTAGAGTGAAACGCTTAATTTCTGCGCCTTCTTTAATTATTTTTTTCATTTCTTTTTCAATTGCATCAAGTGCTGCACGGTCAAAAGATTCATGATCAAAATCATAATAAAATCCAGTGTCAATGGAAGGTCCTATTGCTA
The DNA here is from genome assembly GCA_023387635.1 of Bacillota bacterium. GTDB lineage: Bacteria > Bacillota > Clostridia > Lachnospirales > Lachnospiraceae > Anaerocolumna. The sequence continues at coordinate 243 of JAEWHU010000164.1, read as the reverse complement.
ACTTTGCATCTGGATATAAACGTTTTACAGCTTCGGCTAATACATGGGAAGTAGTATGTCTAAAAGCAGCTTTTCCACCCTCATCATTAAATGTAAGGATATTTAATTCGCAATCTTTATCTATTACTGTACGTAAATCTACAACCTTGCCATCCACTTCGCCAGCACACGCCATTCTTGCTAGGCCTTCGCTTATATCTTTCGCAATATCAAACACTGACATACTGTTATCATAGATTTTTT
>JAEWHU010000022.1 GCA_023387635.1 Bacillota bacterium | reverse complement strand
AATATACTGTTGCCATTGGTCCTAATCCGCCTATGATTCCCAGTTTTTTCATTTGGCACTCCTTTAGTTCAAATAATACATCATTTTTCCATCTATGGATAATTCTGTATTGTAATCTTCATCCATTATATTCTAATATATATACAAAATCAACCTAAAATTGTATATCAGTAAGACTCGAGCGCACAAAAAAAGGTTAAATAATAATATTATTATCTAACCTTTTTTTATATATTGTTTGCATTTACATTTATTCAAACGTTTTATTATTCATGATGTAAGCTAACTTACTTTAACTTTTTAGCAATATCTCTAACTTTAGATAGGCCTTCGTTTATAATCTCTTCTGCTTTATCTGGAAGTGCATTATGACCTTCAATAATAACCTCATTGGTAATATTCATACCAAATATCATACCAAATACATTGCGTATATAGTTAACAGACATATCTAAAACACTTGCCTCGGCAGAGTAATATCCACCCCTTGCATTGAGTAGTATTATATTTTTATTCTTCATAAGCTGAATCATTTGGCCATTCTCATCATAGCTAAATGTAAATCCTGCTTGATAAACATAATCAATATATGTTTTTAAATTAGCTGGTATTGATAAGTTCCACATAGGGAACGCTAAGCATATAGTATCTGCTTTCGCAAATGCGTCCTTTGCTTTTACACATGCATTAAGTACACGTTCTTCTTCTTTTGATAAAGCCTCTCTATTTGCCAACTTCCCAAATGCTGTAAATAAGTCATTCCCAATGTATGGCATGTCCTCTTTGTATACGTCATAAACTGTTACATCTATTCCTTCTTTGCCCTTTACTTCTTCATAAAATGCATCAAACATTTTAGCTGTTACACTATTATTAATAGATCTATCCGTAGCTTTTACAATTAATAAATTCATATTATATCCTCCAATGTCAATTTGTCTATTTGTACTTTATTGTATAATGTCTATCTGAATACCTTTTTATTTGTTAATTTGTTTCTATTTTATTATTTGTTTTATTTTTCACAATTTCATTGTATCAAATTATATTGTATAAATCAATATATTTATGTAAATATATTATCTTTTATGTTATTTCATTTATTAGTGGTGGGGCCATATTGGAAATATTTTATAATTTCCTTTATAGATTTCATAACATTTATTAATGGCTTATTACATATTGTTACCCATTAAAGTTTATTATGAAGGAATAGACTACTTCTTAAAAATCGTTAAAGTATTTTATTAAGATATCTTTGCAGATTTTCATTTCATCCTAGAACTTTTCTAGGGTACATCCCAAATAGCTCTATAGAAAATTCTTTTTTTAATTTATCTTACATTTGTAGATACCCTTTTATATATTACCTTAATAATTATTCTTAATGAGCCATTTAATATATACTCTCTCTTATATGGGTTAATAGTAATTACTATAATACTTTTTATTCAATAAATCTTGAACCCCTTTAGATTAGCATAACTTAGTTAAGCAAGTATATATATATTTCTATTAGATATTAGCACCAAAATTAGATATCAATAATATAATTAGATAAATATCTAATTTATTATTGACATTAGGTGATTCTAATGTAATAATATGGATATGTTGTAAAAAATAGTATGGTTTGTATTCAGAGAATGAATACAAACCATACTCATATTCTAAACATGGGAGGATAAGTGTAATAAAACACTTTAACACTGAGGTTTGCGTTCTTAGAAGAAATGCAAGCACTCATTCTAAGAACTTGGAGGGCAAATTATGAATTTAAATCTTTTTAAGCAGAAAAATTTCACTTTATTAATTGTTGGAAAATTTATATCATTACTAGGCAGTAACATACTACAATTCGCACTATCTTTATATGTACTTTCCATTACCGGCTCAGCCACCATTTTTGCATCTATGCTATCCATATTAATCATTCCAAGACTATTATTATCACCTATTGCTGGTGTATTTGGTGACTGGTTTGACAGGAAGAAAATTATTATCATACTTGATTTAGCAAACACTATTATTATATTTGTGTACTCTATCATCTATATAATGAATGGAAGTATTAGTATACCATTACTATATTTATTTGTTATTGTTTTAGAAATTACAGAGCTCTTTTTCCATTCATCTATGTCTGCCATCATGCCTAGTATAGTTAAAAGTGAAGAATTAATGGATGCCAATGCTTCCAACTCTCTTGTTCTAAATATTGGTCAACTATTAGCACCAATTCTAGCTTCCATTATTTATGCTGCATTTGGAATGGATATTATCTTAATCGTAAGTTCTATCAGTTTCCTCCTATCTGCAATCATAAAAGTATTTCTATCTATCCCTAAAACAAATAAGCTACCAGAAAAAATAAATGTTAAGACTTTTAGTGACGATCTAATGGGCGGAATAAATATAATCAAAGAAAATAAAGCTATTTCTTCTATTATAGGAATAGCTACTATCATTAACTTTTGTACTGCACCTTTATTCTCTATTGGATTAATATTTATAATAAAAGAAGTTTTAAAAAGTACAGATTTTCAATTCGGATTATTCCAGTCTATATTATCCTTGTCAATGATTATTGCACCAATACTTTGTTCTAGTATCATTAGAAATACAAAACTTGGCAAATTATGCTTTACAAGTTTTATTTATGTTGGATGTTTAATTATACTTATGTCCATCGTGCCATCAACATTTGTCATAAATCTTTTGGATACTACTATATTCCCTTATAGTTTATTATTAATTATAACATTTTTTATAGGAATATTGGCTACCGTTGTTAATATAGCAATGGGCACTTTATTTAGTCAAATCGTTCCTCTTGAATATATGGGAAGAACTTCTACTGTATTTAATTTGGCTGTTACTGTATTTATACCTATTGGGCAGATGATTTTTGGTCTTCTGTATGATATACTATTACCAAGCTATGTTATATTATTAAGTGGAGTACTTATGGTAATTTCTATCCTTAAGTACAAATCTATTCTACTAAATATTGATGTAACAGAAGAAAATGTGGATGACAGGCTTTTATTAAACAATACTAATGACGCTTTAAATGATTCCATCCCATTACAAGAAAGCCTTGATGTAAGTGATGTCTTATGTAATGAGATTAACCTAAAGCTTAATCAAGGTGGAAGTGAAAATGAATTAATTCAAACAGAATATTAATATGAAAGTAAACCTATAAAATCTTACTTTCAATATAACTCAATGATTCGAGTGTCAAAATAATACTTTTGACACTCGTTCAAATCTTGATTTTTCACAAAGTGAATTGTAAATCAATTCACTTTGCAAATTTGTGCTGACGCTGGGATTCGCGGTGAATCAGCAGAATGGAGATGTAATATGGATTTAAAATTTTTTCCTATTGAAAGTAGAATAAGAGATTTTATCGAATTTCCAAGGTTAATCTATGCTTATAACGAATATATGAAAAACGAGGATGATCTCTTACAATATATAAATACAAAAGAATTTCTAGATATGATTCAACATGGTGAAAATTTATTAAAACCTTATGAGAAAGATATTGAAAAATTCTATATCAAACCTATATGGTTTCGTTCTGACTTTCCTTATCTAATTCTTAACTCAAATTCTATATTTGGATATGAACATGAGGAAGATTTTTTGAATTCATTACTATCTTTAGATGAATATCAAATTAAACAAAGTATTATATACTCTATACTTAGCGATGATGATAAATTTAAACATACCGATAAAGAAATTATGAATAACGCTATGGTCTTAAGCAAAAATAATGGAGATATGATGGCTTTTATTAAGGATTTACCAATTGATGCTGCGGATAAATGGAATATATATTTAATTATTGAAGACCCAATAAATTATATGAAAATGTACGTAGAATTAATGTTTACATTGCTTCCTATCTATCAAAATTTTTATAGAGATTTAGAAGATAGTGTTAACTATTATGGACAGTCTCTTGTAGACGTATTAAATAAACAAGGGGTAACTGGCCTTAAAGATATTACTTTTGATTTTGTAGACAATAGTATGCTATCGGATGAAACCAATAACATATTAATTTCAGTTATACATGCCTATTCTATACTCCTTGGTTCCTCTGATGATATTCCTTATTTCATATGGGGTAATAAAGTTGAAGATGCTTTTAAGGCTATGAAAGAAAAAAATGAAAATAAATTAAATGAAAGAGTTTTAATCTTTAAAAATCTAGGTGACAAAACAAGATATGAAGTTGTTAAATTGATTGCTGCTGGTGAATCTTCTACTAAGAAAATAGCGACCACCCTTGAAGTATCAAGTGCAACCATATCCTATCACCTAAATGCATTAGTGAATGCCAAAATTATTAAGTTAGATAAAAGTAATAATAAATTTGCTTATATAATTGATTGGGATTTCATTGAAAGTGCTTTTAATGATCTAAAAGCGGATTTATGTATCAAAAATTAATATGGTTCTATGTCAAACAGTTAGGACATGATTCAAGGGAATCATTCTCTACGAATGACATAGAACCTTTCATTATACACTTAACTCAAATCGAATCTTATCTTCCAATAGACTATAAGATAAATTCATTGAATTTCTATCAGCCAATTCCTTGCATATAAATAAGCCTAGTCCAGAGCTTACTTTTGTATAATCTTCATAATTATATTTAATAAAAGGTTCAAAAAGTTTGCTTTTTATATCCTTAGGAATTGGTAGACACTTGTTTTCTATTATAAAACAAACACTATCCATACTAGTACAAGTAATAGTTATTTTCTTGTTAGCGCTATATTTCACTGCATTATTTACTAGATTTAGAATAATAGTTCTAATCTCTTCTTTGACTCCAAAAATCAATACCTGGTCACTGATTATAGACACGTCCATTTCATTATTATTATAGATTAGTCTATATTCCTCTATTACTTCTTTTGTTAACTGTTCCAAATCAAGATGTTCAGGTTCTTTCCTAGCAACTTCCTTTCCTCTTGCTACTATCAATATGTTCTGAATCATGGTATGCATTCTGTTAGATTCAATCCATATCCTTTCATAAGCCCTCTCTACTACATTCCTCTCCAAACCACCACCTTGTAGAAGCTGTGTATAACCGTTGATGGAGGTTATTGGTGTTTTAAGTTCGTGAGTAGCATAGTTAAAAAAATCTCTTGATGATTTTTCTAATTCTTCCACTCTAATTTTTTCTAACTTTAAATATTCCATCTGGTCTAGGATTTTTATTTGCATTTTATTAAACCTATCCATAAGTGTTGCCACTTCATCCTTGGTATGAATGGTTAGCTGATTAAATGAATCTCCCTTCTCAAAGGCAACCATAGCACTGGTTAATATTTTTATAGGCTTAGTAGTTTTATTTAATAAAATATACATAGAACATATCATAATGGTATACAAAATTATTTGTATCAAAACAATACTCTTTAATAATTGGTAGTAATTATTGTATTCAGAGACATAACTTTTTTGAAAAATCAAGGTTCCATTGTAATTATTACTTAAATATAAAGGATGGGTAAATGTTGCATGAAATTTTTCACCATCTTTATGTATATATAATAGAGACGATAATTTATTATCCTCCTCTATAGCTGCATCTATAATCTTTTCATCCATAACTTCTCCAGCATATATACGAATATTGTCTTCACTTTTATGTAATGATGCATATGTGTTATACCCACTATTTATATTATTAAAAATTGACCATACTTCATTTTTATTTATGAAATCTATGGAATTATCAAAGGGATACCTCATTGTAATTTCTGAAAGAACTATAGTTTTCGTCTTATCCATATCGTTTTTTATATAAGAAAATAAGTTTTTTTCAAATACTGTCCATATAACAATATTTGTGATTACCATACTAATAACACTTGTTATTAGTAATCCTGTTAATATTTTTCCCTTTATTGTTTTTGGCATTATAATCTCCACTCTGCTGTATGAAATTTTCACACTACGCCTCGAATTTTGGCATCAGAATAATATGTAAAAATTGAAATGATTTTCAATCCACTTTGTTAAAAATTCTTGAATTCTTATAATTACCTCATTACATATCCCGTTCCAAATACCGTTTCTATTAGCGAATCACCAGGGGTTTCTAATTTTGCTCTAATTCTTCTTATATGTACATCAATAGTTCTTGTATCTCCATAATAATCATATCCCCAAACTTTATCTAAAAGTTCAACTCTAGTGAAAATTCTATTTCTATTTTTTAACAAAAAGAAAAATAGCGCAGATTCTTGCTTTTTAAGAGATATTTCTATACCATTTTTAAAGATTCTCTCCCCTAGATAATCTAGTTCAATATCCTCATTTAGTTTCACTAGCTCCTTATCTGAAACTAAATTCTTCTTTTCTAGGCTTCGAAAAAGCGCTTTTATCCTAGTAATAATTTCTTTTATTTCAAAAGGTTTTGTAATATAATCATCTGCACCTAATTCTAGCCCTACAATCTTATCAATAAAATCATCTCTTGCAGTAAGCATGATTACATAGTAACTACTGGCTATTTCTTTACATACATCATATCCATCCATATCTGGCAACATAAGATCAAGTAATACTAAATCCGGCTTAAAACTTTCTATTAATTGCAAGGCAGACCTCCCATCGTATACACTTCTAATATCATATCCTTCTTTTTTTAATCCTATGGATAAAATATCATTAATTGAATATTCATCCTCAACAATTAAAATTCTTTTTCCCATACTACCCCCTATATTATAAAACCATAATAGATTATTTTTCTATACCTCCAATGACAAACAAATGAGTACAACTATTTTGTTGTACTCATTATATCTAATATAATAAAATCCATCAACAATTTTACCTAATAATTCCATTTATATAATAATGATTTTGATTGTGAATCAAAAGTCTATCTTCAATTTTACTATACGCATTATGTAATATCTTAAATCAATACTCTATTAAAGACTTAATTCAAACTTATCCTTCTATATTTTACATCCTTGGTATTTATCAATTTACCTACATCGTATAATTGCCAGGCAATAAATAATTCTGTTCCATCTTCATTCACAATAACCCTTTCAATTGGATAATTTGCAAAAGTATCTCCGGATAATCTTTCTTCGTATATCACATTCACCTTTTTGTCTATTACTTGTTGTATACTCTTTACCAAAGGAACAATATATTCACCTTCTTGTCTGAATTTTTCCATCATGTAAATATTATGTCCTAAATAATCGTAATATACAGCTTCATTACTGGGTGATTTATATATATACTCGTATTGATTGGTTCTAAAATTATATTTACTTACTAATTGTGTTTTAAAAAGATTTGTACATTGGTATATAGTATCATCCATTAAAACATCATGAAATAACAATATTTCCTCATGGTTTAAAGCTTTGACCCTGACCTTTGATATTTCCTTTTCTACACTTAGCTCTACAAACCCTTGTAAATAGAATTGATTCCCTTTTAATATTATTTTATTAATTGTAAATCCATCTGAGTTAATCCATAATAATGAATTCAGGTGTTCTATGTAAAATATTTCGCCATTTCTAATATTAGATACATTGGAATAAAATTTGTTTTCCTCCATGTCATATAGGTATATGGCTTGTCCAGCGAATCTTTCTATCATTAAATATCTATCCGTTCCTGAAACATTATTTACTCGAAAGAAATCCAAATCATAATTGTAAGGTTCTTTATCTATCTCATTCTTCAAATCTTTAATACCATTGGCTATATCTAATAACCGCCAAGGTTCTTTTATTACATTAGTATCCATGAAATAGATATCTTCTACTTCATATTTTTGATTTTTTGTATTAAAAATTTCCTTTTTCTTTCCATCGAAACTATATCTTGTCTTTTTGTCTGTTTCTACTAGTTTATTATTCTTGTCAATCTTATATAAATATTCTGTTGCTATTCCTAGCAAGGGTTCTGATTCTAGTTTATTAACTAAATAACCATCACTTTCATCTTTTCCTTCTAGATACGAATCTGCACCCTTATAAATATATCCATATACCTCTCCTTCCATATAAAAAAGAGGATTAAAGTAATCGCCTTTCTCTAGTCCTATTGGAATATAATCTAAATTTTTATATGAATTCCCAATCTCCTCCATACTCTTAATATAATCACTGACTTCTTCTTTATTCGTCCCCATCTGTTTATCGTTTGATATTGGGTCATCATTTGGGACTTTATCATTTTTCGTTATTTGGTCACTTTCTGAAGTTACATCATTAGAAACTACAATTTTTACATTAGACTTTCCACTTATTCCACAACCATATACTTGGACTAAACTTAATAAGGTAAGAATCAATATAATAAATCTTTTCATCTACTTCCCTCCAATGAATGTATTTTCCTGTATAATACCAATTTTTTATTTCATAGTAAGTCTTAGATGTTAACAAATTGTAAAATATTTTCATAATCTTATTATAACTCAATCCTACTTTTCATTTTCCTATCCATAAACCCATCCTTTTTCCAAAAGCAAACCCATTATTTAACTACTTTTACAAATTTAGTTATATTTTTATAATATATACCTTGACAGGCGAGGTATCTTAAATTATAATATGGATAAATAAGGGAGGACCATAATATGTCAATTACATCAGATGTTATTAGAGGTCATACAGAACCTATTATTCTTTCACATTTAATTGATAATGATAGCTACGGTTATCAGATAAATAAAGAGATTATGGAAAAGACAAATAACCTGTATGAATTAAAAGAAGCAACTTTATATTCTGCATTTAGACGCTTAGAACAAGCCGAACTTATAATCTCCTATTGGGGTAATGAAGAAGTTGGTGCTAGACGAAGATATTATGCAATTACAGAAAAAGGTCGCAAAGTATATGAAGAGTATAAAAAAGACTGGGAAACTACCAAAGCAATCATTGACAAATTGCTAAAATAATGGAGGATTTTATATGAATGAGAGAATGAGGGCTCATATAGATATGCTTTTTGAAGATGCTCCCAAAACTAGAAAAGCATTGGAACTAAAAGAAGAATTATTAGCTAATTCAGAAGAACGTTATCAGGATTTGACTACAAGTGGAATATCGCCGGAAGATGCTTTTAAAAATGTAATTAATTCTATAGGTAACGTATCCGAACTCTTTAGTGGATTAAGAGAATTTGATACGACTGACCAAAGAATGTATGAGGAAAGGGTTCGAAAAAATGCATTAATAAAATCCATATCCATTGGTATATATATATTTAGTATTGCATTATTCATATCATTTGGTCTACTTAACGTGACGTTAAATACAAGAATTGACCTATCTATGGTAGGATTTATATTAATGATCTTAATTGATATTATACCAACTTGTATGTTAGTTTACATTACAACTATGTATCCTAATTATCATAAACAAGAAAATACCATAGTGGAAGAATTTAAGGAATGGAAATATGATTCTTTTAAATTGAAATCAGTAAAAGGGTCTATGCTTAGTATTCTTTGGACTATGACCTTGGTACTATATTTTGTAATTAGTTTTGCCACCCATGCTTGGAAAGCAACATGGATATTATTTTTGGTTGCACTATGTCTGCATACCATAGTAGATTTATTATTTCGTATAAAGGAGCTCAAATAATGAAAAAAATTCTTAAGACATTTGTAGTTATATTTTCTATTCTAGCAATAAGTTTATTAGGTTTCATGTTTACTAAAATAACTGAAGATAGTAAGGTAAGTAATCGTAAAAACCTTAGTGTTCAAAAAGACGATGATTTAATTACTAATAATTTTAATTGGAATAATGATGGTACTAATGAAAACCATAGAAATAATAACAATTCCTATAATAATAATTCATATACTAACCTTGGCAATACCATTACTAATTTTGTTAATGATATTCTAAACAGTGTTGATTTAAGTGATATTAATACCAATGTTACTTATAATGGTAATACTTCTTCAGGCGGTGTTTTTGACGTATCCTCTAAATTAGTGAATACACAGACATTAACTATAGACGATATTAACGCAATCTCCATTGAATATAACTTTTTTGATGTTACTTTCTACCCTAGCGAAACCAATGAATTAGTTATTATGGAGTATATGAATTATACACCTAGCGAGAATGAGCTAGCGCAAATAACTAAAAAAAGTGATACTTTAATTATTAAGAGCGGAAGAAAAAATAATTTTGGTACTACTATTCTTCCAGGTAATAATAAAGTAGACATCTATCTTCCAACTGAATACAAGGGGAATTTAACTACAGCAACAACAAGTGGGAATATTCGCTCTAACTTAATTTTAAGTCTTGAACAATTTATTGCAGCTAGTACAAGTGGAAATATCTATTTTAATGAAATTACCGCAAAGAATATAACCATTGCTACAACTAGTGGAAGCATTGGAATAGACAAATCAGAAGGTACAAGAAATATAGCTACTAATAGTGGTAGTATAACTATATATAATGGAAGTGGAACTACGAATGTTACTGCTACTTCTGGTAATATTACTATTGAAAATACTACTGGAATTATTGATGCACAAACTACAAGCGGCAGTATTAATATAGATGCTCTGTCTGTTGGAGGTAATCTTTCTACAACTTCAGGTAGTATTAATCTTAGATTAGCTGATGATATAGATTCTTCCTTTATCCATAACATTAATTTAACAGCTACTAGTGGTTCTATCAACTTGATTCTTCCAGCTAACTTAAGCTACAACTTCAAAGCCAATACGAATTCTGGTTCTATTCGAACTTCATTTGATAAGGAATTGACCTTTAACAAAAAAGGAAATAATGCAACTGGAACCATTGGTAATGATCCAAGAATAGATATTAAGATAGCTACAACCAGTGGAAGTGTTTACGTAGATAACTAAACTGATAAGTGCTTGCAAGAACCTTTTTCTTATAACAATCTATCCTAACTATGTTATAGTTAGGATAGATATCTTTAAACTCGTTATTATTATAAAAGAGAATACATATTCACAGGATAAACTATTTACATTATTAAGGAGGGTAACATGGATATTGTTTTAAATGCAGTAGATGTTGAAAAAGTATATGGTAAGGCTGAATTACAGGTGAACGCGCTAAAGCCATCCAATTTACAAATAGAAAAAGGTAATTTCTATGCTATCATAGGAAAAAGTGGTTCAGGAAAATCTACTTTGTTACATATACTTGGTGGTTTAGATAAACCAACAGGTGGAAAGGTTTATCTTGAAGGAAAAAGCATGTTTGACCTAAAGAATAGTGAAATAGCCATATTAAGGCGAAGAAGAATTGGATTTGTATTCCAGTCTTTTAATTTATTACCGGAACATACCGTTGTAGAAAATATTTTAATGCCCATTCACTTAGATAAAAAAGAAGTAGATATGAAGCATTTTAATGAGGTAGTAAAGTCTTTAGGTATTGAGGACAAATTAGCTTTTTATCCAGATGAACTATCTGGTGGTGAAAGACAGCGTGTTGCAATAGCACGTGCTCTTGCATCTAAACCAGCACTACTCTTAGCAGATGAACCTACTGGTAACTTAGACGAGAAAACCGGCCAAGAGGTAATCATGCTTCTTAAGGAATCTGCAAGAAAGTTTGGTCAAACAATCATTTTAGTTACACATGATATGGAAGTTGCTAAAGAAGCAGACAAAGTAATTACCATTGCTGGAGGAATTATAACTTCTATAGTTAGTAATTAGTCTACTAAAGAGTTAATAAATTAATTAGGGGGGGGATGTAAAGTGTGAAAGAAAAGCACTTTCACACTCCATTAATTATATGCGTGCAGAGCACGCAGATGGGAGCCAAGTGTGAAAACAAGAGATATTGCTAAAAGTGGATTAAAAGGGCGCAAGAGAGATACTTTATTACTAAAGTTAGTTATTACTTTAGCCTTTATTTTTATAATAACTGCAATGATTTTTCAGTCTAGTACAAAA
>JAEWHU010000298.1 GCA_023387635.1 Bacillota bacterium | reverse complement strand
ATCTACAGCCTTAACAACTTTCAGTACATTAAACTCTTCTTTTGTATTATCTTTTTTTACAATACGAATCATTAGTAATACCTTCCTTCTTTGATGCTTCCTGTGTAATCATAAAATACCTATATTTACTAGTTATTTACTATATGAAGTAGTATAACAGCAATATAATACTACATATTGTAGAACTATTTATTAAAAAATACAATCCCTTTCTTATAGATTTTGCAACAAAATTTTTTTATGGTATAATAGTAAGATATATGATATTCTTTTATCACAATATTTTGCGAGGTAGTTCATAAATAAAGGAGTTATTCAAATGAATTTATTAAATGTAGAAAAAATGAGTAAGAGTTTTACAGATAAAATTCTGTTTGACAAAGTTACCCTTGGTATTAACGAAGGGGACAAAATAGGAATTATAGGCATTAATGGAACAGGGAAATCCACCCTTTTAAAGATAATAGCAGGGCTTGTGGAAGTGGATGAAGGGAGTGTTGTTAAAGGTAAGACCGTAAGAATTGAATACCTTGCACAAAACCCGGAGTTTGATAATAAACTTACCATTCTAGAAAACGTAGTTCTTGGCAAAAAGGCAGCAGAGGAATATCGTAATCTTGAAGGTGAAGCAAAAACAATGCTAATAAAACTTGGTATAGAAGATTATAACGGCAGTGTAGATTTTTTATCTGGTGGTCAAAAAAAGAGAGTTGCTTTAGTAAGGACGTTACTAACTGAGGCGGATATATTGATTCTTGATGAGCCTACGAACCATTTGGACAATGAAATGTCTGAGTGGCTAGAGGATTATCTTAAGAAATATCAAGGTGCTTTAATGATGGTAACTCATGATAGATATTTTCTTGATAAAGTTACCAATAAAATCATTGAAATTGATAAAGGTAATATCTATAGTTACGCAGCTAATTATACCAAATTTCTTCAGTTAAAGGCTGAAAGAGAAGATATGGAACAAGCCACAGAACGTAAGAATAAAAGCTTATATCGCATGGATCTTGAATGGATGATGAGAGGTGCAAGAGCTAGATCCACAAAGCAAAAAGCACATATTGAACGTTTTGAACAACTAAGGGATAGAAAAGTAATTGAAAAGGATAAGAACATTGAAATTAATGCACTATCTTCAAGGCTTGGTAGAAAAACCATTGAAATTAATAATGTTAGTAAAGGTTTTGATGGAAAAGAGCTGATACGTGATTTTACTTATATTATGTTAAAGGAAGATAGACTAGGAATTGTAGGTCCAAATGGTTGCGGTAAGAGTACTCTTTTAAAGATGATTACAGGATATATAGAGCCAGATAGTGGAACTATAGACATTGGCGAGACTGTAAAGATAGGGTATTTCTCTCAAGAAAATGAATATATGGATGAAACTATAAGAGTAATTGATTATATAAGAAATATTGCAGAATATATAGAAACTAGCGAAGGAAGTGCTAGTGCATCACAGATGCTAGAAAGATTCCTATTTACAGGGGCAATGCAATATTCACTTATCTCTAAGTTATCTGGTGGTGAAAAGAGAAGATTATATCTGTTAAAGGTCTTAATGGAAGCACCTAATATACTAATATTAGACGAGCCTACCAATGACTTGGACATCAAAACACTATCCATTCTTGAAGATTACTTAGATAGTTTTAATGGAATTGTATTAACGGTTTCCCATGATAGATATTTTCTTGACCGTGTTGTGAATCGTATTTTTGCATTTGATGGCAATGGGAATATCCGTATGTATGAAGGTGGATTTACAGATTATAAAGAAAAATGTTTAGAAGAAAGTAATGTGGGAATAGATACTACAAAAGGAATTGTTAAAGCTAGTAGTAATGATAAGGCAAAGGTAAAGCCAAAGGAAGTAAAACTTAAGTTTTCGTATAATGAGCAAAGAGAATTTGAAACAATAGATGACGATATCGCAAAAATTGAAGCAGCTATCCTTAGCACCGAGGAAGATATAGAAAAATCAGCTAGTGATTATTCAAAACTTGGTAAGTTAATGGAACAAAAAGAAGACTTAGAAAAACAGCTAGAAGTTAAAATGGATAGATGGGTTTATCTTAATGATTTAGCAGAACAAATAGAAAATGAAAGGAACGGTAATTAATTATGACAAAGATCGAATTAGTAAGAGCAGAGATGGTAAAAGCTATGAAGTCAGGGGATAAGGAGAGAAAAGATGCTTTATCCGCTCTTCTTACTTCACTTAAGAATGTGGCAATTGACAAGAGAAGTGACTTAACAGAAGAGGAAGAGAACGCAGTTGTTTTAAAAGAAATTAAGCAATTAAAAGAAACTCTTGAATCTTCACCAGCAGATAGAGAAAATATTATTAATGAGTGCAAATTAAGAATTGAAATTTTATCCGAGTTTGCACCAAAGTTTCTAAGCGAAGATGAGATTAAGGATATCATAAAAGGAGTTTTAGACTCACTTGAAATTACAGTTCCAACTGCTAAGGATAAAGGTAGAATCATGAAGGAACTTATGCCAAAGGTAAAAGGCAAAGCAGATGGTAAAGTTGTAAATAATATGGTGGCTGAATTATTCGCTGAATAAGACTAACGCTCACAAGTGAACAGGGTATTATATAAGTCCACGCTAACATATATAGGATTTATAAAGGAAAAATAAGAAAAGGACGTATCCCATCTAATTAAGGTTAGAATAAGGTACGTCCTTTTTGTTTATCCCTATTCTTTTGTCATACTTATTACAGTGTTGGAATAAAATAGAATTAGTAAGAATATATTTCAGTAATTGTAGGTGCAGAAAAAATCAAGTTAAGCTGTAACCAAAAGGAGAGTAAATATGCCTGATTATAAAAGACTGGTATCATACATGTATACTTATGAAGAAGGTAAGAAACGAAATAATGTAGGATATGCTCGTGTGGAAGCTAGGAATGGGCAATGTAAATTTACAATTCATGTATCAGCTTTAAGCTATAACGAAAAGCAAGTAACTGTATACGCTTTTAAACGTAATAAAAATGGAATTGAAGGAATTCAACTAGGTAAATTGAACTTTAGGAATGAAGTGGGAGATTTTCGTCTAGTTACGGATCCAAGTCGCATACTTAATACAGAGTATGGCATAGATGATATTGGTGGCATAGTGCTATATCATACAGACACAAAATATCTAGCTACTGTATGGGATGAGAATCCTTTAACGCTTGGTATGGTGCAATCTTTAGAGTTTAAAGAGACCACAGTTCTTAGTCATGAAGTAATAAATAATGAAAAAAATGAAGACAGGAAAACAGAGAATGTTGTAGATGCCAGAGATAATAAAGTCATTGAGAGAATAATTGATAATGCTGACAATAATGTGGTGGAAAATATTGACAGAAAGACAGATAATATAGTAGACAATATAACAGAAAATACAAATCAGTTCGTTGATTCTATGGTAACAGAGGATAATATTCAGGATTCCAAGGAAAATTCCTTGAAAGATGTGACACAAGTAGCTGAATCTAGTGATGAGAATGTTCATGATTTGAGTAGAAGAGAGAATACCCAGTATTACAATAATTCTCAAAATACAGTGAAAGATATCATAAACCGCAATCCATCTAGTAATGGTTATGGTAATTTCTCTACATCTATGTTAGAGGAGTCACCCATTGCATCTAAACTTTACAAAGAATATCCAAGAATGTATCCGTTTGATGATAATGAAATAACTTGGTGTGTACGTATTGAACCTAAGGATATCGAAATACTTCCAGTAGATGTATGGCCTTTAGCAAATAATAGCTTTTTATTGCATGGATTCTATGGTCATAGGCATCTTATATTTGCTAAGGTAAATAATCGTAATAGTAATTCATACATCATAGGTGTTCCTGGTATTTATCACAATCGTGAACGTTTTATGGCTAAAATGTTTGGTTTTGAGAATTTCAAATGTGCAAAGAAACGTGATAGAAGAGAAGGGGAATTTGGTTATTGGTATGTACCAGTTAATCTAAAATAATAAAAAGTTTATTAAAGGGAGCGTTATCAGCTATATTAAGCCTGATAACACTCCCTTACATATTAATCTTTTATAGGTAATTGCGAAACGTCAAAAGTGTAAATATTTCATATGTGATTTATACAATTCCGGAGCGGAAGTTAAGCGGAATGAGCGTTGTAGCGGAGGAATTTGTATAAAGTGCATATGAAATTCGTACCAATAAAGAGTTTCGCAATCACTAGTTAATCTTTTATATAGGCAAAACGGTAATGATCTTCCCATTTGTAATTTATGCGGATGCTAGAAGTAGAAGTGCCTTCATACTGAAAACCTAACTTTTCGATGAGACGAATAGAAGAAGTATTACTTGGCATAATATTAGCTTCGATTCGATGGATGGCAGGGTGGTATTCAAAAAATAATTTTATTCCAGCACTTACACTTTCTAAGGCATAACCAAGCCCTGTGTATTCATAATCTAGTTTATATCCTAGTTGGCAATGAAAGAAGGGATCATAGGTAATATTATAAAAATTAACAGAACCTATTATTTTAGAAGGATTATCTTTTAGGAATACCCATAGTCTTAATAGTTTGTTTTTTTGAAGTAATTGTTGTTCCATGGTTAAGGACAAGCGTTGAAATGGTAAAGAATAAAAATTAGAATTTCTATCTGGCTCCCAAGGTTCAAAGTGGTCTTTGTTTTTAATATAAAATGCAAGTACTTTATCGGAATAATTCGCAGAAAGTGTAGTAAGAAGAAGTCGATTTGTTTTACAAGATATCTCCATGGAATCATCTCCTAATCAATACCGCGTACCTCTACATTTCTTACATAAGGAAGTAGAGCTTCGCGAAATTTATTTAATTCACTTTTTGAATAACTAGTAAGTCCAGGTGATATTATATCTCCTGAATCTTTAAACGCTTGTAAATAATATGCATTTGCACCACTAATCCAGTTACCAATTGCTAATATATCATTTAAGTTATGGTGCTCTTTCACTATAGTGGTTCGAAATTCATATGGAATAGATCCATTCAGTAGATAATCAGCGCTCTCTTCAATAAAACTTGTTTGAAAGGAGGGCATTCCAATAGATAACGAATATTTTTCTTTTGAATTTTTAATATCCATAGCGACATAATCTACTAAATTGTTATCAATAAGCTCCTTTAAAACTTTTGGATTATTACCATTGGTATCTAGTTTAACTAAATACCCCATGTCTTTTATGGAACTTATAAAGTCTTTCAAATCAGGATATATAGTTGGTTCACCGCCTGTAATACAGATTCCTTCAAGTATACCCTTCCTTTTCTTTAGAGTAGAGTATATATCCTCTAGCGGAATGGACTCTTTGTCCATGGTATTTTCATTTAAAGGATTTATAACTAAGGAAGCATTATGGCAAAAAGGACAACGAAAGTTACATCCACTGACAAAGATAGTAGCGGCAAGGTGGCCTGGATAATCAAGTAAAGTTGTTTTATTAAATCCTTGAATTTTCATTAGTACTCCTTCTGTTAAGAATATTTTATGAATCATATTTTTATTATTTATTGTATGTAGTCACGTTTTCTGATAAGATAAATATATCAGAAGCAAGATCTTTCGTCTATAGAATGTTGCTTTTTAATATATACTTTATGCTAATTTATGAAAAAATAAGAAGGATAATGTTATGAATTTAAAATATATGAAGGAAGCTTTAAAAGAAGCTAAAAAGGCAGCTAAAATTGGAGAAGTTCCAATTGGTTGTGTTATTGTTTATGAGGATAAGATCATTGCTAGAGGATATAATAAAAGAAATACGAAAAAAACCACATTAGCCCATGCCGAACTAATAACAATTCAAAAGGCAAGTAAAGTGATGGGGGATTGGCGTCTTGAAGATTGCACCATGTATGTTACCTTAGAACCATGCCAGATGTGTGCTGGAGCGATTGTACAAGCAAGAATGAAAGAAGTAGTGATTGGAACTATGAATCCCAAAGCGGGTTGTGCAGGATCAATTCTTAACATATTACAGATGGAGGAGTTTAATCATCAGGTAGAACTTGTCATAGGAGTTATGGAAGAGGAATGTTCCATGGTATTACAAGAATTTTTTAAAGAATTGAGAGTTAGAAATAAACGGGAAAAGGAAGAAAAACGTTTGCTTAATAAGGATAATTAAGTCTTGACTTTTAATTTAAAACGAAGTATACTTACAAATACAATTGTTTCTTTTTTCGAAACAATATTAATATTATTGTAGTTATTATATAAGTCATAAAGTTTCCGTGCAGCCGGGGAGATAGCGGTGCCCTGTACCTGCAATCCGCTACAGCAGGGGTGATGTTTTACCTAGGGTGTTTCTTTGTAGGGCTGCCCTCTATAAGTGATGTTGACGTTTGGGTCTTGCGCAACAGGAATTCGTGAACCGTGTCAGGTCAGGAATGAAGCAGCACTAAATGAAAGCTCTTGTGTGCCGTAAGGGTGCCTGGACCGAGTTAACTGTAGGGGTAACGCCTATGAAGTACATTCGAAGCAAAACGCACGGAATTTAATATAAAATATGTAAGCAGTGTCGTCATTTATGACGGCATTTTTTATTTATTGACTGTAAAAGAGCATCAATTGCAATATTGGTGCTTTTTTACTAGATAACTTTCATAGAAATGGATATTTATTACTTTTACTTTATCGGTTTATAGACTATAATAATAATTAGTTGTGAATCATGTAAAATGGCAGAGGTGAAACTATGGGAATAAATATAAATAAGAATACAGTAAATCAAGTTAGTAAAGGCACAGTTATTTATTCAGATAGTAACGAAGTTG
>JAEWHU010000292.1 GCA_023387635.1 Bacillota bacterium | reverse complement strand
TGTTTCATATAATCCTCCTCCATAATGTTGAATATCGTAGCTTTAACTACTAGTAAATCTAATTACGAGATTCCATTTTAATTAATTTATATTTCCTTTATAAAACTTCTTTCATATAAGCTGCAATCTCCTGCATACAGTCTTCCGCCTGTGGTGCTACCCCAATCTGGTCAGCAAATCCATGACCCATTCCCAGGTAGATAATGGTTTTTATTTTTCTTCCTGCCTTTGTCATATGTCTTGCATATGCAAAATCCTCGAATACCAAGAAATCGTGCTCTCCGAAAATTAATAACGTTGGTGGAAGGTCATGCATGTCATCCAGTATTGGTGATGCATAGATATGTTCCGGATTCTCATATCCTTGTAGATAAACATCATGGAGCATATTAGATTCGTCACCATCTCCCTGCATTCCGCTCATCATTGTTAAAACAGAATTCAATACTTTTTCATGCTTTTTACTACGTTTATATTTACTGATATCTACCCCCTTATAAAATTCTGTTTCTTTTCCAGAGATATTAACTGCTGGATAAATGAGCACCTGTAGTTTTACCATGCCTGTCTTTTCTTCACGATCTCTTAATGTTACAGCTGCTGCAAGATTTCCTCCTGCACTGTCTCCGCTGACCGCCATACGGTTTTTATCCCCACCAAATCGTTCCACATTCTCATATACCCACTTTGTAGCATAGAAACAGTCATCTAATGGCTGTGGATAATGATTTTCTGGACACAGACGATAATCTATATTAAAAGCGATGCAGTCTAAGTTTGTAACCAGTAATTTACACATTTGCTCTACAATATCCGGGGAACCTCCGAAAAAACCTCCTCCATGATAATAGACATAAACTGGCAGATTTTCACCAGCTGTAGTGCGTTTATACATTCTTACGGGTATCTGATAAGAATCAGTTCCTTCTACTTGAAAGTGCTGAGTATCCACACCTTCCCCTACCATCTGAATTCCCTTATAATCCGCAAACATTTTCCGAAGGGGTAAGACTTTTTCCAGAATCGTCTGGTTCTTTTTCGGCTTTGGCATCAGCTTCATCATTAAAGGCATTCCCTTCATTGAACGATATAGACGTGGATCCATATCACCTGAATCTCCCCCTTCTGGAATGGGCTTTACTAATACATCGACTCCTTCAACATTCTCTGTCCACTCATTCTGTTTCAACTGTGTAACTAATTTCTCATCATATTTTCTCTTCATCTTTTCCTCCTTTAGAAATTATGCACAATTAATTATACTTTTATCTCATAATATATGTTATAATGTATTTAGTATTTCATAATTGTTAGTTTTATTATATGTTTTTAGAAAATATTGACGGAGGTAAAAGGAATGAAGCTAGATATTTTAGAAGTTTTGTGCAAGTCTTTTGCAAAGTTCACTGGTGCAACTGTACGTCTTTACCATGGTAACAAAAATATATATTCTTATTCTGTCTTTCCCTTGGACCCTGACCCGTTTTCTCTCTATGAACAGGAAATGTTAAAAGATACCCATTCAGCTGGAATTATTACCACTGATTTATTTCAGTTTTATGGTTTTCTTCATTTTAATCCGGATTACAGTATTGTTATAGGCCCTACCTGCATTTTAACCGAAGACAAGAATGGTCTGAACAACCTGATGTTACATTTGGGAATAAAAAATGAAGCCAGGGATGAATATCAGCGAAAACTCCTCTGTGCACCTACTATAAGTGCAGAACAAATGTCCTTTTGCCTTTCTTTTTTTGCCACCGCTATAAACCAGAAACCATTTTCCGTAGAGAATATCTACATAAAAACCATAGATGAATTTTCACAGAATACTGTTTCAGAATATAATGTAAAAGAAACATTCCTTACTGCAGATAACACCAATATTCGCCACACTGTAGATAAGAGCTATTCTTTTGAGAAAATCATGACTTTTTATATTAAAACTGGACATCCTGTACCACTTAGAGAATTGCTTAATTCAAAACCAAACCTAGTAAAAGCAGGAGAAATGGCAAAAGATACTATTAGACAACTAAAAAATATGGGTATCTGTAGTGCCACAGTATCCTCACGTGCTGCAATTGAAGGCGGGCTAGATTGCCAAACAGCTTTTCGTCTCTCAGATTTGTATATTCAGGCTTTAGAAATGCTGAAAGATGCTTCATCCATATACCAACTAACCAATGATATGATGCTAGATTTTGCTACACGTACCATGCAGACGAGATATCCAGGCAGTGGCAATTCCAAACTATTTCAGCAATGCGCTCGCTATGTTTCACAGAATTTATATAACAATATTAAAATTGAAACTATGGCCAAAGACCTTGGTATTGCCCGCTCTTATCTTTGTACCCAATTTCATGAAAAAGCAGGTATCACCCTATCACGCTATATTTTAAATGAAAAGATAGATGAAACTAAACGACTGCTACAATTTACTGACATAAGCATATCCGCTATTGCAATGCATTTAGCTTTTTCTTCTCAGAGTCATTTTCAAACTGCATTCAAAAAAATAACAGGTAAAACTCCATTGGAGTTCCGCCTGCTAAATTCATAAACTAATACTAATACTAATACATAGAATGCATTTTCCGTATAAATTAAAAAGCCCTAAGTTACTATATAAAACTTAGGGCTAGCAAACAGTACGTGTTACCATAATTAAAAAATCTTATAGGTTATTTATAGATTCAATTTTTTTATCCTGGCATCTTTTACATACTGTTGTTTTACTACCATCTTTAGCTATAATCTGATATAAAACTTTAATTCTTGTGGTTTTACATACTGGACATGTACCTCTACCATGAGATGGTGTATTCCATAATGATTTCCCTCTATGTGGTTTTGACATCTAATTCATCCCTTCTATCGTTTAATTATGTCTTGATTAGTTAAATTTCTTCTCTAATGCGAAAACTTATAATACAACTATATACTACAATGGAAATATATTCTATTTCATAAATAACTCTGTACTAAACTTGATCATCAAGTTTTACATAACTGATAATTCTTCTTATACTTTGTTCAGTCAAATAATACTCCATGGATAATTCAATTATTGATTTGCCTTTACAGTACTTTTTATAAATATCAACGTTTCTTTCTTTTAAAATTCTCTTTGTACCACTCTTTTCTCCCCAAGCTTTTTGCTCTCCATCCTTACGTGGTATATATAAATAGTCTCCATCGACATATTCTTGTATTTGCTTAATTAATTCCTCTGGAAGCACATTCTGTGCTTTAATATATTTCATATCCCCTGCTCCTCTAATTTAAAATTTAGATGAAGCAAAGACCATGCAAGAAAATTTTGCAATAAAAAAACTACAGCAAGGCAAACTATGCTGTAGTAAGATAATAAAATCTTTATTGAATCGTCATCAAAAATTAGCAATGTTAAAAGATCAACTAATAAATCCTCAATAAACAACGAGATTTATAGTCAACTCATATCAACATCAGCTACTTAAGATTACGACTCCGAGCAAAGCATCGCCAACTATATTTTTTTTGGTCTTTGCGCGGAGTTAAGTTTTCGTTCTATTGCTTTAAACGATTTCATAAAGATTTTCCTTTCTTATTTAAATTCTATTTAGAAAACAATTTGTAACGTTTATATCGCTAAATTCATTCGTTATATTTTATATATTATATTACTAAAATATGGAATAATTAAGTACATAAATGATTCTGTATTATACTTGATCATAATATATGAAGCCTCATTGTCCTGTGTTAATCGCCAAGTTCTACAAGAAGTACTAAATCGGTTTCAGAAGAAACCAGTGTATTAACAGTGTAATACTACATTAAAATTCTGTATTCTGAATAAACTTAACATCATCAATAGTATCTAGGGTCATTTCAATATCCCCACTCGCTTTATAACCCCATATAGCAATAATAGTATCTCCCCTA
The DNA here is from genome assembly GCA_023387635.1 of Bacillota bacterium. Classification (GTDB taxonomy): domain Bacteria; phylum Bacillota; class Clostridia; order Lachnospirales; family Lachnospiraceae; genus Anaerocolumna. The sequence continues at coordinate 10,529 of JAEWHU010000292.1, read as the reverse complement.
GGTAATGTATAGGTAAATTCACTCTGTTCTAAAGGAATAGCTATAACCTGAGCCTCTACTATTAAAGCTATTTTTACCGAATCTTCTTTCATTGTAGTGGTATACTTAATCGTTACTTCTGTCTCATTTTCTGTATGTATTTTTTTACTAAAATCACACCCACTGAATGTTCTAACACTAATTTTGAAACTGTCATCGGAATAATTACTACTATAGCCTACCATGTTGTAACCTACAGTACGTTGCCTTATCATATCTTCTGTAATATCATCCAGTGATTTCATATCTTTTACATGTATCGATTCAACAAATTCTGTAACATTATGTACATTTTCTAAATCACTTGATTTAGTATCCTCATTATGAGTATTTTCATCTTTTGAGTTGCTTAGATTATTATTCTCTAAAACACTATTATCACTAGAAACTTTACTTTGATTATTCCCTCTTAGTTGTAGAGCAACGATGCTACTGACAATTATTAAAATGAATAATACAGACACAATAAGAATTACCTTTTTTTTCATGGAAATTCTATCCTCCTTTTATTTTTTATGACACTTTAAACATTATACCATTTTTTTACTTTTTTTAAGTGATGTGTAAACAATTCTTGCACAGTATTTAAGTAGTTTAAGTAGAATGAGCCCCCCATTAAAGGAACTATTAACAGTATACCTATTTTATATAATATTACCATTTATTTACATAAGGTGTCAAGGAAGATAAATAACCACCTACAAAAATAAATCGTAGGTGGTCCAAAATCAGTCATATTTTATATATAACTATTGTAGTTCCAATTATTCCTTACACTTTTCACCTCCGTCTCTCTAACCTTTTTACGTAATCCTAATACAAGGCTTGGAGATACCGAAAGTTCATCTATTCCCATACTTAAAAATGTCTCTGTTAATGATAGATCCGCTGCTAATTCTCCACATATTCCTATCCATATACCATTTTTATGAGCATTTTCAGTAACCATTTTTATCATTCTTAATATTGCTATATGATGTGGATTATAGAATTTCTCTAACATAGGATTTTGTCTATCGATTGCTGTTGTGTATTGAGTAAGATCATTGGTTCCAATACTAAAGAAATCAACTTCCTTTGCTAGTAAGTCACTAATCATAACAGCTGCCGGTGTCTCTATCATTATTCCTAGCTCTAAGTTTTGATTAAATTCGATTCCCAAACTACTTAGTTCTTCTATTACTTCCCGAACAACTTCCTTAATCTCAAGAACTTCTTCTACAGATATAATCATTGGAAACATAATAGATATATTGCCATAAGCGGATGCTCTATATAGTGCACGGAGTTGAGTCTTAAAAATATCTTTTTGTACTAGACATATTCTTATGGCACGGTAACCCATTGCAGGATTTTCTTCTTTAGGTAGATTAAAATATTCCGCTTGTTTATCCGCACCAATATCTAGAGTACGAATAATCACTTTTTTACCAGCCATACTTTCTGCTATATATTTATAAATTACAAATTGCTCTTCTTCTGTTGGAAATGTATCTTTTCCCATATATATAAATTCACTTCTTAATAAGCCAATACCACCCGCATCATTTTTTAATACATTATCTATATCATCTGCATTTCCTATATTTGCATATATATTTATCTTTTGCCCATCCTTTGTAATATTTTCTTTCCCTTTTAATTCTTGTAATAAAACCTTTCTTTCTTCGTCCATTTTCTTCTTTTTAGTCATTTCTTCCCTAATAACTTCATTAGGTTCAATGTATATGGTTCCTGTGAATCCATCGATTATTACATACTTCCCATCATATTCAGACTTTAATATATCTCCAATTCCTACAATCGCAGGAATATTCATGTTACGTGCTAAGATTGCAGTATGAGAATTCACAGAACCCTTCCTTGTTATAAAGGACAATATTTTATTCTTATCCAGTTGTATTGTTTCACTTGGGGCTAAATCATCTGCTGCAATGATAACTGGCTCATTTATTTTAATTCTACTATCCTCATTATTAAGAACACGTATAACTAGTTGTGAAATATCCTTTACATCAGTTGCCCGCTCCACCATATAATCATCCTCCATAGTAGAAAACATCTGTGCAAAATTGTCACCTGTAACACCTACTGCATATTCAGTATTGACACTTTGAGTTAATATAATGTTTTTGATAGAATCTAAATAATCTATATCTTCTAGCATCATTTGATGAATCTGAATGATCATTGCATTACTTTCACCCACTTCTACAAGTGCCTTATCATAAAGTTCCTGTAATTGGCTAATTGCTTTTAGTCTTGCATTTTCAAATCGCGTAAGCTCAGTTTCAGGATTATCAACTTTGTATCGAATTATTTTTTCCGTATTCTTTTTTAGGAAAAATAATTTGCCAATGGCTACTCCTCCAAAAACACTTTTACCTTCTAATACTACCATATGAGTATCTCCTTTGTTATAAATTCAATTCTATTAATTGCTTAATCGCCTCATAAGCAGTATCTTCATCCTCACCTTCAAATGTGACTGCGATTGTATCCGCATTTTTTACACCTAAACTCATAAGTGCAAATAATTTCTTTGCATCAACCGATTTTACACCTTTTTGTATTGTAATATTAGATCTATATTTTGCAGCTTCCCTTACTATTATTCCCGCCGGTCTTGCATGAATTCCAAGATTATCTCTAATTACATATTCAAATTTCATCATATATACCTTCTCCTTATTCTTCGTGCTATTTAACATGTTTCAGAAGTTCATCTTTTTCTTTCCAATTTATCAGTCCTCAATATAGAGGTTAAAATACTTTTATTCCATCGAAAGAATACAAGTTTCCCCAGCTTTTGCATACATTCCTGTATGCATAGTTATTTTAGAATTTATAGCTTGTTCTGTAATAGCCATAATAGTAATTGGTGAATGTCCAGCCGCTATAATTTTTTCTGGATCGAATTTGATTAATGGGTCACCGACTTTTACTTTACTACCTTCTTTTATAAACAACTCAAAACCATCTCCATTCATATCGACAGTATCCAAGCCGACATGAATTAATATTTCCATACCATTCGATAAAAGTAATCCACATGCGTGTTTTGACTCCATCATAACGCCTGAAACTTCAGCACTAACTGGTGCCACAACAATATTATCCTGTGGAATAATAGCTAGACCATCTCCTAATATTTTCTTAGAAAACACTTCATCTGGTACCTTTTCAATTGGGACAACTTCTCCTGAAAGAAAAGCCTTTAGGTCATTTTCACTTTTATTTTTTTTCGGATACCAAAACATTAATTTTTTCCTTTCATTAATTCACTTGTTAGTAGGTAATTGCGAAACGTCAAAATTGCCTATATTTCATATGCGATTTATATAATTCCGGAGCGGAAGTTAAGCGGAATGAGCGTTGGAGCGGAGGAATTAGTATAAAGTGCATATGAAATTCGTACAAATAAAGAGTTTCGCAATTACCTGGTTCACTTGTTAGGAACAAACCTAATTTTAGAACCATTAGGTATATTATGTAACAGTAGATGATAGTTTTTGGGGACCATACCTATAACATTAACACGCTCATCACTGGCTAATGGCTCCTTTATAATCTGGATTTCGCCAGAATACCTTTGATAATGTATGTTATCAACAGTGATAGAACCTATTTCCCTTGGAATGCAATGATTAGGCTTAATCTCCTGTCCAAAACATGAGTATTCTCTGGACTCCTGTAATCGCATTAGCCACCTTGGAGAATCGATTCTTACTGTATAAATCTGTTGATATAAGTTTTTACCTTCCTTGCAGAAAGAAACAGGTAGGCTAATGATATTATCCTGAATATAGCTATTAATAAGATCTGCCTCGTATTGGCTAAGTAACCCATCCCCTACGAAGACGGTATCAATATTATTATTATGTATTAAATCCAGATAAGCGGCATATGGAGCTGCCTTCCTATATTCTTCTAAAGTGGGAAGTCCCTCAAATATTGGCCCTCTTTTCTCTAGGTCTCCAGCTATGAATGCAAAAACCTTAATTCCGTATTCTTGTAACATTTGATTACGTGAGAAGAATTGCTCCCTATCAAGCCCTGTTTCTGGCCTGGGATAAAAATTATGCATTGCATAGAGTTCTAATGCATCTCTTGAAATTCTATGGGCAGCTTCTGCTGTTAATGTTGAAGCATTGATACAAAGAGGAAATTGTTTTGCCAATTCTATTATTTCCTCTTCGCTATAACCATAGTCAATTCTTAAAACATCTATTTTCATTTTATGCGCAAAATCTATTAGATTATCCATTTTGAAAAAATCCATAGTTTTTCTAGATACATCAGCTATAATTTTATATCCAATATCAGTAAGAAAATTACACATTTGCTCTGCATGTTCTATATAATTGTTATCATATTCCTCACTTACATGAAATGAGGTAAAAACAGTACTCCCCTCTTTATACAAAGAGGGAAGCTGTTCTTTTATATTTTTAAAATTAGATAAATAAACTGAGTAACCTAAATGATTATACATTTTTAACATCAACGTCCTTTATTACAATTTTAGTAATTATAAATCCTGCTATGTACGATATAACCAAGCCTATGAAGTAATTCAACATACTACCCGGTTTCATGATTGCAATTGCTACCAATCCCGATGGTCCCCAAGCGGTTGCCATAACTTTTGTCAACATTACAAACGCACCACCAAAACCTGCTCCAAGACCTGCAGTAATAAATGGCTTAAACATTGGCAAGGTAACACCATATATTAATGGCTCGCCTACTCCAAGGAAACCTGCTGGCAAAGCACCGGTAATTACTTTTTGCAATCTCTTGTTACCAACACGTTTCGCTACAAAATAGATAGCGATTGCTGCACCAACTTGACCTGCACCTGCCATTGCAAGAACAGGGAATAAAGAAACGCCTCCCATAGCTTCAAGCTGTATCGCATAGATAGGAATTAGTCCATGGTGTAATCCAAGAAGAACCATTGGTAGGAACACAGCTGAAAGTACATAACCACTGATTACACTAATTACAGGGTTGGAAGAATTAATGATTATACTTAATACCGATACTAAAATGTCTGATACAAATCCTGTAATAGGCATAATAACAAAAACAAATATTAATGCTGTGCATAATAATGAAACGAAAGGTGTAACTATTAAATCAAGTACATCTGGAACATGTTTACGAATGAATTTTTCAATTTTAGAAAGAATCCATACACCAACAATAACACCAATAATACCACCTTTACCAGTTGTTAAGATTGAGTTCAACGGAACTTCAGCATCATATAAACCGAATATGGTTGAAAGTTGAACAATATTCGCACCAATTGATATTGCACCAATCATACCACCTAATGCTTCTGTTGCTCCAAACTGTTTTGCAGAATTTATACCTGTATAAATAGCGAAATAACCTAAGAAACCACTTCCGATTAATGAGAATAATAACTGAACAACCTGCCAGAATCCTGTTGCACTTAATACTCCCTGACCTTGCATAGTAGTAATTAAACTTGCTATTCCATTAAACAATCCTGCCGCTATGATTGCAGGAATCAATGGAATAAATATATCTGCAATTAGACGAATCCCTTTTTTAAATGGATTTTGCTTTTGCATAGATTTCATAGCGTCTTTATTCTCTTTCCAATCAGCCGCTTCTGTTTTAACTTTTGGTAAACCTAGTTCATTCGTACAAATGTCAGTAACTTTCTTTGCTTTACCAGGCCCTAAAACGATTTGTATTGAATTTCCCTCAACAATATAGCCTAATACTCCCTCTGTACCTCTAATATCATTGTCCTTAACACGATTTCTGTCTTTAACTTCAACGCGAAACCTAGTCATACAGTTAGTAGCTTTTAGTACATTTTCTTTCCCACCGATTAGATCCACAAGTTTTTTTGCAAGTTCTGCATTTGTCATGTTAAAACCTCCTCATACTTATTCTTTATTCTCTTTGAGGGCAATTCGTATATGCCCGTGTGAGCGATTTAATCTTTCTATAGCTTCTTCTTTACTACAATCACATAATATCATTGTGACTGCTAACTTCACACTTCCATTTGCATTATCAAGCATCTTATCTGCAGTTTGCTTGTCACATCCTGTAGCCTCAATAACAATATTTTCTGCACGTGATACTAATTTTTTATTTGTCTGCATCACATCAACCATCAGATTTTGATATACTTTTCCAATACCAACCATACTTCCTGTTGATATCATATTTAGTACCATCTTCTGAGCAGTCCCTGATTTCAAACGAGTAGATCCACTTAGAACTTCTGGTCCAGAAATTGGCTCAATTGCTATATCCGAAACCTCAGCCATCTCAGAACCCTTGTTACAAACAAGCACAGCCGTCTTACATCCTATTTTTTTAGCATATTTAAGTCCATAGATTACATATGGGGTTCGGCCGCTCGCAGCAATTCCAATGACTATATCCTTATTTGTAAGATGAATTGCTTTTAAATCCTCTTCACCAAGGGTGGTACTGTCTTCCGCTCCTTCCACTGCTTTAATAAACGCATTGTCTCCTCCGGCTATTAGTCCAACAACTAGATCAGGAGAAACGCCAAATGTTGGGGGACATTCAACAGCATCAAGAAGTCCTAACCGACCACTTGTTCCTGCCCCCATGTATATAATTCTTCCACCATTATTTAATGAATATGTACACCATTCAATTACAGTTGCTATCTGAGGCAATACTTGACGTACTGCGTAAATTGTATTTTCATCTTCTTTATTCATGATTGTAGCAATCTCTAAAGGTGTCATACAGTCTAATTCCATTGTGTTTTTATTGCGTGTTTCTGTTGTCAATTTTGATATATCAAACAACCTTATCCCTCCTATACTAATTAGAATTCATTTTTACTTATTATATGGTTTGTCAATGTGGGTATTCTGAAATTGTGTGATACTTGACTCATACTGTCTATTAATATATGCAGTATAAAGAATATCTATAATATTCAATTGTGCTATTCTGGAAGACATAGCACCACTTCGAAAAATAAATTCCGTAGCAGCTACATATAAATTATAATCTGCCATTCTAGATAAGGGATTATCATCAAATCTAGTGATTGCAATTACTGGTGCTCCCTTCTGCTTTGCAGTATTAACACATTTAAGAACTTCTTCTGTCAATCCAGAATAACTTATTACTATGGCTAAATCTTCTTTGGTGATATTCCTTGCCTGTAAAAGTTGTGCATGCCAATCTTCACTTATAATGCAAGGTTTATTTATCCTCAAAAACTTCAAATAAGCATCTTTTGCAACAAGAAGTGATGAACCCATTCCAAATAAACATATAGTTTTAGCATTACTTACAAGATCTACACAAGCTTCTAAAATCTGTATATCTATGAGTTTTCTTGTATTCTCCAAAGAAGAGATATTCTTATAAGTTACTTTATCCACTATTAACTCCAAAGAGTCTTCACGACTAATTTCTTTCTTCTTTTCTGCATTTGTTGATTTACGAATTGCTATTTCGTAAATTAATGACTTATGAAAATCTTTATAGCCTTGAAAGCCAATCTTTCGGCATAGCCGAATAATCGTTGAAGGTGAGGAAAATGTTTTATCTGCTAGCTCATAAATATTGCATTTTACTGCATTCTCTGGATTCTTTAATAAAAAACTAACTGCTTCTTTTTCCGCTCCGCTGGCATGGCTTGAATATTCCTGCAGACGTATCAGAACACTTTTCATTTCTATACTCCAATCTGCGCTTTTATTACGCATGATTTAATTATACAACCTTGATTTCTTATGTCAATATTTACTAATCTATATGAAACATTATACCATCTAATGATTAATTTTACTAATTATTTCTTATTTTATTGATTTTTTTTATATATATTAAACGAAATACGTAAGGAATATCCATTTTGGATGCACTGGCATAGCCGGTGGTTTATATTTATGTCCATACAAAGAAAAAACCGCAATAATCCTTTTACAGACTATTGCGGTTTTTTAATATCCTAATTCCTTATTAACTATAATAACTTTTATCCTATCCTTTATGAATTGACCTGCTATTAATACAAAGTCATTGCATATACGCTCTTTACTCTTACAATCAATACAACGGTTTAGAGATACACAAGGTGTTGCTTTTCCTAAACGTTTTGCATCCATTGGTGCAGCAATTTGTCTTGTTCTTTTAATGGCTGAGTCCACATCATCAGTTAGCTTGTTGACACCAACCACAATGATTACTTGCTTCGGCCCATAAATTATAGGTGCCACTCGACTCCCATTTCCATCAATATTAAATATTTTACCGTCCAATGTAATGGCATTTGTCCCTGTTATGAAAGTATCTGTAGTAAAGTTTTTAAGATATATCTGCTGTTTATCTTCTTTTGATAACATTGGTGCGAATTTATCTAAAAAGGTATATCTTCCTTTTCTCAAAAATTCAAAAACGCCAGTTTCCTCTAATGTAACTGAATCTCCACAACCTACTACAGAATCTTCCCTAATTAAAATGGTTAATAAATGATGCAATTCGGTATTGTTGCTTACAAAATATCCAGCCATATTATTTCTGTTTAAATTAGATATTACTTGTTCAATTTTAGTATTCATAGTACCACCTGTATAAATATAATGATACAAAAGTATAACATATTAGTAACTGGAAGTGAATTATATATTTATAAAATAGTTTTGCTCTTTTAAGTTTTATTTACTACACCATACATTTTATTTTAATACATAATGTAGTTCAGCAAACTGATTATATTTTTTAACACTTTTTAATGTCAATTTAGTTTCAAAGCCAACATCTTTGAATAAAGGAATTCCTTTTCCAAGGATGGTAGGTGCTATGGTTATGATGAACTCATCAACTAAATTTTCCTTTATAAAGGAATGTAGTAAATCTCCACCACCAACAACCCAGATATTACTTCCTTTAACTTCCTTTATTCTATTAGTAAACGTAACCACATCTTCATTTACAAATTCCACATTATCATGTTTGCCACTCATTGTTTTTGAAAAAACATAGCATTGTTTATTTTCATATGGGAATTTACCTTTTTCTGCTTCCATAACCCAGTCATAAGTTCTACGTCCAATAAGTATAGTATCAATGGTTTCATAAAATTCTGAATATCCATTGTCACCTTCACCTTCTACATCAAATAACCATTGTAAAGAATCTTCTTTAGTTGCGATATAGCCGTCTAAACTTGCTGCAATATATAAAACTACTTTTCTATTAGAAATCATTTTACTCCTCCAATTTTATTTATTCTTAAGAGATATTTGTAGATAGACTTTTGACTCCCGAATCTTCTTTAGGTATTTATTATTTTCATTCTATAATATATCCATTTTTTTAACAATCATAAGTTTGACGAATGAAAAAGAATTGTAGATTTGTATTCCATCAGGCACTCTACAATACTCCTTTATTATATAAGTTCAAAATAATCTTTCATTCTAATGTCATAGGAGATATAATTATCCATTGAGGAGTGCTGTATTTTCCTATAATATAGGCATGTAAAATAATTTTGACACGGAAATTCCTGATTGTAAAAGGTGTTTGATAGACATTACTTCCTCAATATGGCAAGATAACAGCGAAAGGAGCAAAGCGATATGGAAATTGGAAAAAAACTGAAAGACGCTCGCATGGGTTCTGGATTGACGCAGGAAAATGTGGCAGAGGAAATAAATGTATCACGACAGACAATTTCAAATTGGGAAAACGAGAAATCCTATCCAGATATTATCAGCGCTATAAAGCTAAGTAACCTGTATTCCATTAGCTTAGACGATTTATTGAAAGGAGATAATAAAATGATTAAACATCTGGAAGAAAGTACGAACGTTGTAAACAGCAACAAAAAGTTGATAACTGCAACCCTTGTCAATATTGTACTGGTAATCTTACTGATTGCATTGAATGGACTGATACCTGAAAATTATTATTATATGACAGGTATTTTTTGTCTGGCAATCATCAGTTCATCCGTATTATTCTATCAGATAGTACGAAAATTTTAGGAGGTGTGTTGATTATGGAATGGAATAACACTATATTTGCACTAATATGTGGTGCTGTGGCTCTTGTAGGCGCAATCAGTATCATGTATCAGATTTATAAAATGACAGTAATAGACGCAAAAGCCAGAGGATTGAAGCACCCTAAGTTATGGGGATTATTAGCCACAAACGGGAATAATTCCAATGGGATGATATTGTACCTGATAGGGAGAAGAAAGTACCCTATTATAAATATGCCAGAAATTGACCACGAAGAAATTGAAACACGAAAAAAGATAATAGGCGTAGGCTTAATTTTTCTCGCTATTGGTGCCATTGGATTAGTTGTCTTCATCACTACAATGTAATAAGGCAAAGTAAATTGATTAGCAGTAAATTCTATTGTAATATAAACGGATTGGAGAATACTAAATTGTATTTTCCAATCCTGTTTATATTGTATTCCTACAAATC
>JAEWHU010000277.1 GCA_023387635.1 Bacillota bacterium | reverse complement strand
AATATCCATTTAAATCTCCTTTTTTTAGCATTATGACATAAATATATCATAAATAGCACAATTATGAAATACATAAAACGAAAACTGTTATAAACTTCTTCTATACTAAAAAAGGAGAATGTGTATGTTAAGTAAAGTAGATCAAAAGAAAAAAGCAAACGAAATTTTAGATGGTCTGACATTAGAACAAAAGATAGCACAGATGCAGAGTATGTTTGTTGGTGGTGGAGTAGTTCCAATTGAACTTTTACACCGTTTCCCAAATGGACTTGGGGAAATTGCGACAGTAACTTGTGCTAATAACAAAGAAGAGAATCTGGCAGAAGCAGTGAAAGCGCAAGAAATCATAATGAATTATTGCAAAGTACCAGCAATCCGTCATGTTGAAGCCCTTACCGGAGTAATGATAGCAGATGCAACAATTTTTCCTTCTGCAATTGGACTTGGAGCAAGCTGGGACCCAGATATGGTGCATGAAATGGCTGATATCATACGTAAACAGATGGTATCGATTGGTATGCGTCAAGCGTTATCACCAGTTATGGATATAGCAAGAGATCAAAGGTGGGGGAGAGTTGGAGAAACATATGGAGAAGATCCTACACTTTGTGCAGCAATGAGTGTAGCATTCACAAAGGGATTGCAGTCAGATAATCTGAAAGATGGTGCCATTGCCACAGGAAAGCATTTCCTTGGGTATAGTATGAGTGAAGGTGGATTAAATATGGCGGTGAATCCAATTCCTAAAAGAGAGTTAAGGGAAGTATATGCAAAGCCATTTCAAGCAGCAATTAGTGAAGCGGGACTGGGCTCAATTATGAATTCCTATGGAGTCATTGATGGAGAAATGGTCATTGGAGCGGAATCTATCTTAACAGATCTTCTAAGGGATGAGATGGGATTTGATGGCATAGTAGTATCTGACTATATGTCAATTAATAAGATGGTAGATTTAAAAATTAGTGAGTCACCAATGACAGCAGCTATTCAGGCTTTAAAGGCTGGTCTTGATTCTGAACTTCCAATGCCATATGGGTATAAAGATGATTTAATAGAGGCAGTAAAGAGTGGAGAACTAGAAGAAAAATATATAGATAGGGCAGTACTTCGTATTCTAGATATAAAGTTAAAATTGGGATTGTTTGATAATCCAGCTGGTAGAGAAAAATGGTTAGAAGAGGCTTATGATAGAAAGAAAAATAAACCGTACAGCTTAAAAGCGGCTAGAGAATCTATTGTTCTACTAAAAAATGATGGAATACTACCACTAAAGAAAGATATTAAAAAGATAGCCATAATTGGACCACATGCTGATTCCTACAGACTTTTATTTGGATGTTATACATACCCTGCATTTGTAGACCGAGATATGACTGGTTCCATGAGTGACATGGCTGGAATGCAAGGCATTGGTGGTGCCAAGGATGATAATCCGAATCAAATGCCATATATGGAAGGTAGTATGGTAAGAGGTACGTCACCAGTAGTAGAAGAAGAGATTAGGAAACTATACGGTGAAACCACACCTACTATTTTAGATGCAATTAAAGCAAAATGCCCAGATGCAGAGATAGTATACGAAAAAGGCTGTGATGTGGCAGGGGCAGACACAAGTGGTTTTGCTTCTGCTATAAAAGTTGCTAAAGAAGCTGATGTAGTGATTTTAGTTGTTGGTGGTAAATATGGTTGGGGTACTAACTGTACTACAGGCGAGGGGATTGACTGTGATAAGATTGGTTTAACAGGTGTTCAGGGGGAACTGGCAAAAGCCATTTATGAGACCGGAACTGAATCAGTACTGGTTCATATGGATGCAAAACCATTATCTAGTGAATTTATAAGTGAACATTATTCAGCTATTATAGAAAACTGGTTCCCAGGAGATACAGGCGGAGAAGCTTTGGCTGATGTTTTGTTTGGTGATTATAATCCAGCTGGAAGGCTTCCTATGACAGTTGCTAGAAATGCAGGACAGATACCGATTTATCATTCACAAAAGAATGGTAGTGGATATCATGGTGGGGATGGAATGGTGCTGTGCAAGTATGTAGAAGGTAATAAAGAACCTTTACATTATTTTGGAGATGGCTTAAGCTATACCAATTTTGAATATTCTAACCTTCAGATAAGTAAGAGTGTTTTAGCAGATGGGACAATTGAGTTATCCTGTGATATACAAAATTCGGGCAATTTTGATGGAGAAGAAGTGATACAGGTATATGTGACAGATGAACTTGCAAGCATGGTTCGTCCTGCTCTTGAACTTGCAGGTTTTAGAAGAACCTCTTTAAAGGTAGGTGAAAAAAAGAAGGTATATTTCACTATGAAAGCAGACCAATTTGCATTTCTTGATAAAGATATGAGGTGGGTAGTAGAGGCTGGAACAATGACTGTAAAAGTGGGGGCATCTTCAAAAGACATCCGTTTGAAAGATACATTTGAAATTATGAATACTGCTTTTATAGATGGGAAAAATAGAGGTTTTTATGCATCGTCCCAGGAAAAAAGTCTATAATCGAATATGATACAAAATGAGGATATATTATTATTCTTTATGTAATTGAAACTATTTCCAAAAATGTTATGATTAATTAACAAAGAGGATAAGGTATATCTTTCAAAAATATTATGATTTACCATACTAGTGATTGCTTGTACCATATACGATTTTAGAAGCATAGGACAAAACAATGTAAATTCATTTAGGAGGAAATGAAAATGGGGAAAAACGAAAAAAATCTACCAGTAGGTGCACGGGAAAAGTTGCCTTTTTGGTTTGGTTTAGCATGGTCATCAAGAGGAGTATCTGCATCAATTAATGTTATTTTACTTGGTTACATAACTTATTATTGTACAGATCTATTAGGCCTTAATCCAGCGATTGTTGGGGCAATTTTACTTGGTTCAAAAGTAGTCGATGCAATTACAGACTTGATAGCAGGATTTATAATTGATAAAACCAATACTAGATGGGGTAAAGGAAGACCCTATGAATTGTTTGTCATATTCTTGTGGATCTTTACAGTTATGATATTTAATATACCTGATATTGGAAAAACAGGGCAATATGTGTATGTATTTATCTTATACGTCTTAATCAATGCTGTTTGCGCAACTGCTCTTGGTGGCGTTGATGCTGTATATATGGCAAGAGCAATTAAATCTCAAAATAACCGTATCAAAGTTATGACAATTAATGGTGTGCTTGTAATGTTTATAGCTATTGCATTCAATATTATATTTCCACAGATTATCTCAGGTCTTGGAGCAACAAAAGAAGGTTGGTTTACAATAGCACTTTATATAGGAATTCCACTTGCATTGATAGGCTTATTACGTTTCTTCCTGATTAAAGAAATTAAAGATGAGACTGTTGTCAAGACAGGCAATAGTAAAATTGAAAAGAAAGAAGAATCTTTAAAATTTACTACAATGATTAAGCTACTGGGTAAAAATAAATATATTTTTATTATTATAGCTTTAATGTTCATAACAAATATTTCAAATGGCCTTGGACCTGCTGCTACTTATTATTTTAAATATATGATGGGTGATATTGGATTACTGTCAATTGCATCAATGACATCTTTGACGGTGCCTCTAATGTTAGTTATTTTCCCTTTATTATCAAGAAAATTAGGTACTTCTAAAATATTACAGGTGTTCACTTTTATCGGAATTATCGGTATCGTAATACGTACCGTTGGTGGAACTAATATGGTAACCATACTAATTGGTGGTTTATTCTCTGGTTTAGCATCTATTCCAATTAGTATGATGATTAATACATATTTAATTGACTGTATGGATTATGGTGAATGGAAGACTGGAACACGTATTGAAGGTTCACTTGCATCCGTTGTAAACTTTGCAGGCAAATTAGGAAGTGCAGTGGCTTCAGGCTTTGTAGGTCTTGTTATGGGACTTGCTGGATATGATGGAGCGTTATCTGTTCAGTCAGATGTAGCAAATGTAGCTATTGTAGGCCTTTACAATTTCTTTCCTCTTGTTTTGCTTATCATAATGTTTATTTTATCTTTAATGTACAATATGGATAAGATAAGACCACAGATGGTGGAAGATTTAGAAAAAAAACGCAGTAATATATAAGCTATCCAAACATAGGAGGATTGTTGTAAGAGGACGCTTATTTGCGTAATTTGCAATGATCCTTTTATATATACAAGGATGTGAAAGAAGCTTGCACTGGAATGGAGATAATTATGAAAATTATAAAACGCCAGACAAATAATTAATTCTACCCTATGGGATTTTGTAAAAGGATAGTCGTTGTATTTAAAAACGGATCTAGTAGCTATAATAAAAGAAAAGAAATGAAAAGAGAAGAAATGAAAAGAGAAGAAATGAAAAGAGAAGAAATGAAAAGAAAGAGAGGATATATATTATGGAGAAAGATAAAATCAAAGAACTAGTATCACAAATGACACTGGAAGAGAAAGCAGGTTTGTGCTCTGGAGCAGATTTTTGGCATACTAAACCAGTGGAACGCTTAGGTATTCCAGAGGTAATGATGGCAGATGGACCATTTGGGCTTCGTAAGCAAGAACAAGAGGGAGATCATCTTGGAATCAATGATAGTATTAAAGCTGTCTGCTTTCCTGCAGGTGTTGCAACAGCAGCATCCTTTGACCGTGAGTTGGTAAGAAAACTTGGTGAGACATTAGGAGATGAATGTCAGGCAGAAGATGTAGCTGTGTTACTTGGCCCAGCTATGAACATTAAACGTTCTCCATTGTGTGGACGTAACTTTGAATATTATTCAGAAGATCCTATGGTTAGTTCAGAGATAGCTTCTGCTTATATTAAAGGTTTACAAAGTAAGAATATTGGTGCAAGTCCAAAGCACTTCTATGCTAATAATATGGAAGAGAGAAGAATGACATCTTCTTCTGAAGTAGACGAACGTACTGCTAGGGAAATCTATTTAGCATCTTTTGAGAATGCAGTTAAGGAGGCAAAACCATGGACTATTATGTGTTCCTATAACAAAATCAATGGTGTATATGCTGCTGAGAATGAAGAGGCTTTAACAGATATTTTAAGAGATGAGTGGGGATTTGACGGTTTTGTAGTAAGCGACTGGGGAGCAACAAATGACAGAGTTCCTGATTTAGTAGCTGGGATGGATTTAGAAATGCCTTCTTCTGGTGGATCAAACGACAAGAAAATTGTTGATGCAGTGAATAATGGAGAGTTAGATGAATCGGTATTAAATGAGGCATGTGAACGCATTCTTACTATCATTTATCGTTATAAAGAAAATCGTAATAGTGATGTTAAATTTGATTTAGAAAAAGACCATGAGGAAGCAAGAAAAGTTGCAACTCAGTCTATGGTTCTATTAAAGAATGAGGGATTACTTCCTTTAAGTGAGGATAAAAAGATAGCATTCATTGGAAAATATGCAAAAAAACCACGTTTTCAAGGTGGTGGAAGTTCTCATATTAATAGTTTTAAGGTAGAATCCGTTTTAGATGCAACTGCTGATATGAATAACATAGTTTTTGCTTTGGGGTATGATGATAAGACTGATGATACAGATGAAGCAATGTTAAATGAGGCTGTAGAAGTAGCAAAAAATGCAGAAGTTGTAGTTTTATTCGTAGGTCTTCCTGACCTATATGAATCGGAAGGTTATGATAGAAAACATATGAATCTTCCTCCAAACCAGACTAGGTTAATTGAAGAAGTATGTAATGTACATAAGAAAGTTGTAGTTGTTCTTCACAATGGTTCACCAGTTGAGATGCCATGGATTAATAAAGTAGGAGCGGTATTAGAATCTTATCTTGGTGGCCAAGCAGTTGGTGCTGCCCAGGCAGATATCTTATTTGGACGTGTAAATCCAAGTGCTAAACTAGCAGAAACATTCCCATTAAAACTTCAGGACAATCCATCCTATTTAAATTTTAGTGTGGAGAATAATAAAGTTCATTATACTGAGGGAGTATTTGTAGGATACCGTTATTATGACATTAAGGATATGGAAGTTTTATTCCCATTTGGCCATGGAATTTCTTATACAGAGTTTGAATATTCGGATTTGAAGTTAGAAAAGTCTAATATGAAGGATACAGATACTGTAAAAGTTATGGTTAATATTAAGAATACAGGTTCTATGGCTGGAAAAGAAGTGGTTCAACTTTATGTAACACCTGCTACTTGTGGTGTCCCTCGCCCTATAAAAGAATTAAAGGGCTTTGAAAAAATAGAGCTTGCTCCAGGGGAAATAAAAACAGTAACATTTGAATTAGATAAGAGAGCTTTTGCTTATTGGAATACTAATATTCATGATTGGTATGTTGAAACTGGTGAATATATGATCCTAGTAGGTGCATCCTCTAGAGACATACGTTTAAAGGCGCCTATTACAGTTGAATCTACTACAA
>JAEWHU010000264.1 GCA_023387635.1 Bacillota bacterium | reverse complement strand
ACCAAGTTGCTGTTGGTTTCCCTGATTGTATTGCTCGTATATATTAGTAAAATTCTTTAATTCTATAACTAGAGTAGTCCAGTTGTTTGATTTCGCAGTTCCAAGACCTGTTATGTAAAGTGACGTTAAATAAGATTCATTCCAGTACCAAACTATAGAGAATAAAAATACTACCAATATTGCAGGTGCCGCTGATGGAATGGAGATACGAAAGAATGATTTAAAATATCCCGCTCCATCAATATGAGCCGCTTCAATCAATGCTTGTGGTACTTGTTTAAAAAAGTTATGAAATATAAGTATAAATATTTGTGCTTTAATTCCTTGACCTAATAAGGCTGGTAGATTAAATGCGTTTAATTTGCCTATTAATTTTAAATTAGTAAACAATACATAGTTTGGCATCATAGTTACTTGTGATGGAAGTATAAAAGAAAATAATAACAAACCCATCATTAGCTTTTTGCCTTTAAATTCAAACCTTGCAAATCCATATCCTATAAAAGCACAGGAACACACTTGAATTAATGTTGGAACTCCCGCAATAATCACACTATCTCCAAATGATTTTAAGAAATTCATTACTCTATAAGCATTAAAAATGTTATTTAAATATAAACTTGAAGGTATCCATTTTATTGAAGAATCTAACAAATCATCAATAGACATTAAGCTAGTGCTAAGCATATATAGCAAAGGGTATAAATAGACAAAACCTATTCCAATTAGAAGTACGTATTTTATAAGCAATGGAATAATACCTTCTCTATCCTTTGACCCTGTAAAATATTTTCTTATCTTATCCTTATTTATTTTGTAAGGCACAAAGTTAACTTTATCCACTAGGGTTTTAGTGCTTTCTTTCGCCATCCTTATGCCCTCCTTTTTATACTTTTTGCACGACTTTTTTGTCTCTTATATAGTTTTCTACGTTCTCTTTCTAACTTAGCAACCCGCTTCTTTTCACGTTTCATGTCATTCATATAACTATCTTTTTTCTGCCTCAATAATAAAGCAATAAATGCTACCAATAAACATACAACAACTGCATACATCCAAGCTTTTGCAGACGCATAGCCATATCCTCTATTGATTGCAAACATATCATTATAAATAGCTGTTATAATAACGTTTTGCTCATTATTTGATAAGAATATAATAGTATAAACAGCATTAAGTAATATCATTGGTTTAATTGTTGGTAATGTAATTTTCCAAAAACACTCCCAACCAGAACCACCATCAATTTTTGCTGCTTCATAAAGTGATCCATCAATTTTTTGTATAGCAGCTAAAAAGATTAGAATCTGAACGCCGGAATACCATAGAACCATTATCATATTATTAAACAAACCTACAATGGGATCCACTAAATAATATGGAAATATATCATATAACACACTGGCAATTACAGTTATATTCATCGCTGGAATACTAGCTGCTCCTTGATCTGCTAACTGCGCCATTACTGGGCCACTAACTACGATTACAGGCAGAAAGTAAATCATACGAAAGATTCCCTTCCCTCTCATCTTTCCATTTAATAACATAGCTATTATTAGTGAAAAAACGACTATTACTGGTACAGATAACAAGGTATCTAAGAGATACCCAATCAAATCTGGTAAGAATAAAGGGTCAATTCTAAAAATATCTGTAAAGTTTTGAAACTTAATAAAATTAAACACTTTCCCTTTTGGTGTGATTTTCACATTACATAATGCATAATAAAAGGATTGAAATAATGGAATTATCAAAAATGTAATTACACCTATAATCCAAGGTGATACAAATATATATCCCATGAGAGATTCTCTACGTTTTAATTTGCTAGTTTTTCTTTTAATCTCTTTCATCATCTCTCACCTACCTTATATGACATAGGGTTTATCTCATAACCATCCACTAAAACTGTTGCATTTGTATTGTAGTTAACATACACCTTGACACCATTATCATAAGTAACCACTGTAACACCATTTGCATATTGGTTGTGATCTATAATATAAGAACCTTTTACTTTTTCGTTTACTTCCTTTAGTTCGTTGTAATATGTAGTAATAGCGTCCTTGTAAACACTGTACTTGGAACTATAAATATCAGAAGAAAAAGTATACTGCAACTTGCTAGGATCTTCATAAGTAATATAGAAAGAAGGATTTATACCCATTTCAATTAATTGTAAAAAGAATTCTTGCTTGTTTGCTTCAAAATTCGTATACTCAGCATACATTGGGATGATTCCCTTTAACGCAATTGATAAAAATGGCACTTCTTCATCGGTAAAAATATAATTAGAAGAAGAAACCGGCATATCATAAATAGCATCTGTATACTTCCATAAATAGTACAATGGTTTTTCCATCACTAGGTTTAACTCATCATTTATGTTTAAAACTGCATTTTCATAGGTGTCCGCTGTGTTAGTCCTTCCATAAACAATTCCCTTATTGGTATAAGTAAATAAAATATTAGTAATACCACTTAATGCAATATTAGAAACATCATTCTTACTATAAGATTTCATAGAAGCTTCTATATTCTCCATACTACGAGTTGGAGTTAGGTATCTGAATTTCTCAAACACATACTTATATGCCCATTCTTCATATACACGTTTTGTAATCTGTTTCATAATACCAAAATTAGCATTACTTAAATCTGGATTAACTCTAAGGGTATCTTGATACAAATAAAAATCAATTCCTAAATCTTTTGTATCTTTTATTAATTTGGTTAATTCTTTATTTCCACCAATATCTTTATCTGCTTTAAATTTCGTAATTGGAACCGCATTGATACCATTTTTTTGCCAACCTTTATAAATTGACATAATATCTGTCACCCCGTAATCTAAAAGATCGGCATATATTTCTCTAATATCATCAACTGTAGTCATGACAACATTTTTTTTAAATATCATCCATGGTTCTTTATCAATACCAAGAAAATCAAGACGAATTTTAAAGTCATCCTGTCCTTTTTTTACTGAATCAGTTTCAAGTAGATAATTACGGAAGTTGTTTGCAAGTCCAGCATAATCTGCATTTTCACCTTCTACAAAATTATATCTAACTCTTATATCAAACTCATTCCTCTTTGCTTGAATGGTAACAATGGAACCTTCTCGATTACCTGTTGGTTGTGTATAGATCTGTCTTAATATAAATTTTGAACCAATCCAGTTATAATCTGTGTATGCACCATTTGGATATGCTTCAATTTTGGCGCTGTAATCACCACTTTCTATGATTCCTAAATACCCAAACTTTGTATCAATATGCACCATTCCAAAAACTGGAGCCATAATTTTATCTGCTTCATTTACCGTCTGGAAGGTGTCCCATAATAAGGATAAGGTATAAGCTTCTTCAAGTCCCACATTCATACCATATACATATTGAGAAAAACATGAGGAAAATCTACCTTCATTATCTTCTAAATAAATTAATGCACCATTGCCATCTGGTATAAACATATAACCATTTCGTTCACCCAAATAGGTATTACCAAGGAATGGATATACGTAAATTTCTCCTATCTTATATTCCTCTGAATTTTCCATAATTGATTCATTTGGTATCTCAACAACAATACCTTCTTCACCTAAACTTACCCTTAATTGTAGTTCTATCCCATATTTGTCAAAAGTAAGGTTGGCAATAAAACCATTCTCAGTAATTGTTACCTGTTTTTTCGCTTCTCTTACATCAACTGTAGTAGGAACAATATTAATCCCCTTTAACACTTGAAGGACGATACCAGACTTCATAAAAGATTGCCAAGTTGCATTACTTTTACCATCATCTTCTTGTACAATGGATTCCATAATTGCACCCGTACTTTTATCTCTTACTATAATCGATAATGATTCTTCAAGAAAATATAGTTCAAAAGATGAATTCTCTGCTATTAATGTATGTTCTTTTATAACGCCATTTGGTTTTTGTATAATAGCATCCCCGGGCAAATTATCATTCACAATAATTTCAGATTTAATAATGGAATCATTTTTCATGTCAATGGTGTTTAAAGCTTTATAGTTCACTTTTTGCAAGCTGGGATCGATTTTGCCTTGTAGTGCTTTTACCTCACTCTTATTATTTATCAGAAAGAATGCACTAAATACACCTACCGTTAAAAATGACACACAGAGAAAATATCTTTTATTCAGTAATTTTTTAACTATTTTCAAATCAATACACCACCTCTCCCCAAATGGACTGAATGAAATCAGTAACTTGTGAAATCAGTACATATAATATAAATAATAATAGTAAAGCAATTAAAACACAGAATATTGTTAAGAAAATAATTCGAACAGTTTCTCTAACTGAATAGTTATTCACTTCTTTAATTGCCATAAATAATAATACAATAATCCATGAATACATAATAAAATTAGCAAATTGAACTATAAATTTTTCATTTAAAGTAATTACATTACTAAGTAATATAATAAACGGTTTTAAGACAATATATGGAGCTAATGAATAAACATAAGCTGAATATAGTTGTTTTAATGTACCCTCGCCATCGCTAATTGTACTTACTAAATAAGAGCAAACTGTACATAGTACAAATATTGCAATGATATTAATAACATCCCCAAAAATATCATATCTTCCATCAGATGCTGACTTTAATATAAAACCTGAACCATATTTATTAAACAGATTAATTATGATGAACAAGGATAATAGTATATTTGAGGAGAGATAAGAAGCTTTATTCTGCCTCTTTACTCCATAACAACCATCAATTGGGTGTTTCATAAAATACCACATATAATTCATCCTATGTATGGTAATGTTATCAGTAACTTTGCGGATGCACTTTATCACTGGATTAAATAACCTTCTTTTTCTTTGTAAATACTGAATTATTTTGGTAATGATATATAATAGAAGTACAATTCCAATTGCACTAACAATATTTTCTCTAAGCCAAACATTTCTCACTTCCCAAAATGCATCGGAGTAACCAGTAACATACCCAGCCATTCTAAAAAACTTTAGTGATCCAGTATAGTTTTCTTCCTGCAAAAGGGCCTGCCCCATAGCTAAATTGGCATAGTCAAATATACTATTCATCTCAATAATTTTATTTAATGGTTCTTTACTTTCTGTATATTTACCATTTTGATACAATTGCAGAGCTTCATGTACTAAATCAGTAAATTCTGTGGTTTGAAATACCTGTATTTCATTCTTTTCTTGATCTAGCACATACAGATTATTACTTTTATCAACCCCAATAGCAACCGCTCGTTGGAACAATCCAATTCTTAAACGCCCAGAGTCTTTACCACCAAATACAAATAATAAACTTCCGTCTTTATTGTATTCAAATATGTAACCTTGTTCTGATACGGAATAAATATTCTCATAGTTACCAACCGCAACTGCTGCTGGTAAATCATCATCGTATACAGGTTCTAATAGATTTTTTCCTGCTACATTTAATTTTCTTAAAGCCTGAGAATCACCTTGGGTTACCGTATAAATTAAACCTTTATCATCTATGGTTAAATTAAATGGTGTCTTTGGAAGATTTCTAGGTAATTTAGCAAGTTGCTCTTCAGATAATATCATTCTTCGGAATATGTTAAAAAAGTTAAGCGATGTGGTATTGGTACCAAAATAGCCTAAAAATGTTCCTCCCTCAGTAGGGCTTATCTGAACAATACCATTGGTATTACCCTCACATATAATATACATAATACCTTTTCCATCGACCGCAAGTTTTTGTGGTTTAAAATTCATATCTCCACCATACAAAGGATGGGTTGGCTTTGTATATTCTTTTACAACATCTCCTTCTGGATTAAATACAACTATTTTACCTGCATTTTTATCAGCAACGTATAAATATTTTTCTGGTGTAACAAAAATACCTACTGGACTCGTTAAAACACCTTCTCCATATATCTTAATTAAATTCCCCCAAACATCAGATACTAATATTCGTTTTCCTTCTGTATCTGCTATGTATATTTCATCGTCTTTTGTAATCTTCATATCCGACGCATTTTTAAATGAATAATCCCCTATTTTAGTGATAGAAGTAAGTGGCGTATAAGCTGTTTGTGTTTCTGTTACTCCCAAATATCCACCTTCTGTATACGTCTTATATGGTGTATCCGCAAAAGCTGTCTGACTTTTTAATAAAATAATTATAATGAAACAAATTAATACGAACTGACTTCGCCTTTTCCATTTGCCAGTTAATCTATGATGCAAGGAATTCATCATGCTACCTCCTAATTTTGCTCTAACCGAATTATTTAATTCCTGAATGTGCCATAGTATTCATAACATTACGTTGTAATATTATAAATAAAACAAGGTTTGGTATAAACATGATTAGGGCGGCGGCGGCTGCAATACCTTGACCTGCTATAGTACCATTTGCACTGGTTAGAGTATTCATATAAAAGGGCAATGTCCTTAATCCTTCATGACTAACATAGTAAATAGAACTAGAAATGTCTCCCCAAGCTGTTTGAAACGCTAGCATAGCACCTGTAGCAATAGCAGGCTTTATTAAGGGTAATATTATAGAACGATATACTTTTAAATCACTAGCACCGTCTATGTAAGCTGCTTCAATCAAGGCATCTGGTACCTGATCAATAAATTGCTTAATAAGGAATAAACAAACCGGCATTGATATCAAAGGTAATATTAGTGCTAAATAAGTATCTTTAATTCCAATTGCATCAATTGTTAAATACCTAGGAATCATTACTGCTACCGGAACAAACATTAGAGCAGCATTATTTATTTCCATTAATACATACTTTCCTCTAAACCTAAGTTTTGATAATGCAAATCCTGCTAGTGTTGATATTACTACTGAGCTAAATACCACAGAAGTAGTAACAAGCACCGTATTAAAAACATAACGACTCATAGGAATTGCAGAGGTCCTTGCAGATTTTAATAATTTAGAAAAGTTTTCCATCGTTGGTCTTGCAACCAAAAACCTTGGAGGATATGAAAACAATTCTTCAATTGGTTTAAATGCGTGACTGAAAATAAAAACAATAGGTAACAACATGAATAAAACAAGTGGCATAATAATTAATAGTATTTTTAATTGACCACGTTCAAATCTTTGTGGATTTATTTTACTTCCTTTATAACCAGCCATGATTATCCTCCTTTCTAATCTTCTTTAAATAATCTCTTTGATATTGTTGAGAATAAATAAACGATACCAAGTAATGCTACCGAAACCGTAGCTGCATATCCCATCTCATACCTTATAAAACCATAATCTTCAATATGATTTACGATTAACTGTCCCGCATAACCAGGAGTCGGGTTTGCACCTGTTAATTGCACACCAATGGACCCATTTTGGAAAGCACCTACAATAGTCATAACTGCGGCAAATAACATTTGCGGTTTCATAGTAGGTATTGTTATATAAATCATTTCTTGAAAACGATTTTTCACTCCATCAATCGCCGCTGCTTCATATAAAGTTTCATCTGAGTTAAGGATACCTGCAAGAATAGCTAAAAAACCGAATCCCATACTACTCCATAAAGCAACCATAATAATAATCGGTAATAAAAATCTAGCATCAATTAACCACTTAATCGGATCTGTAATGACACCAATTCTTATTAACCATGAATTTAGGTATCCTGTCTGATCTCCACTAAAGATTATCTTCCATAAGACTGTCATTGCAACACCAGATGTAATGGAGGGCGAATATAATATGGTAGCTAAGATTGCTCTTGGCCATTTGGTTAACTGAGCAAGTGCCCATGCTAACAAAAAAGATAATACATAACCACCAGGTCCAACAATAAGGGCATACGTAACCGTTTTAGGCAATACATATTGCATGAATATCTCATCTTGGGTTATTAAATTTATATAATTCATAAACCCAACAAAATCAGGTCTTTCTATGGTATTAAAGTTAGTAAAGGATAAGCCTATTGCAATTAGTGTTGGTATTAATATAAAAGTGATAAAAAGTAGTAGATAGGGTGTTAAAAATATGTATGCATTTTTATTACTATTTTCTCTACTCTTAATTTTGTTCTTATTCATATTCTTAAGCCCCCTATTCTTCCCCATGTAATATGTCACGGACAATGTCAATCGTAGGAACAATATATTCTTTTAATACCTCACCATCCTGGGATAGATAACCAAATTCAGTTAACTTTCTCTTTGTTTCCCTATTAACCCTTTTAATAGAAGAGTCTACTGTAATTCTTAAATCTTTACCCCATATAACTACTTTGTTATATGTATCACTAATCTCTCTTTCAAGCATATAGGTACCAAGAATTCTTGGTGATTCAAGCATCCACTTTGTTTGTTCCATTATGACTTTTTTATCATCACTCTTCCAAGGTAATTCATTGAAAGCTTCTGTATTAGCTGAATTCCATATGTACTCACTACCATAAGTTGTTTGCAGCGTTAGACCATACTCTACTTGTGTTTCTTTTGAAGTCCACCATTTTATGTATTCCCAAGCCATGTTTTCTCTTTCTGTTGTACTCTTAAAGATAACGAGGCTTTCTGCACCACCAGAAGAATAACGCATAATTTCTTTGTTTTCATTTTCAATACCAGGCACTAGTGCGATATCCCAATTATTCGCAATTTCAGGAGCAGCATTTGTCAGTAGGTTATACATGTTATATTCCCCAATACCAATTGGCATATCTCCATTACGAAAATGCTGATAAAAACTTGGTACATCTGATGGCAAGTTATATATAGTAAATAGTTCTGTTAATTCTGTTAAACCCTTAATTGCTGCATCGCTATTGATAGCTGTGTTCCCTGCTGTTTTGTCATACAAAGTTGCACCATGTTGAAACAATAAAGGTGTTGTTCCATGAAAGGTTTTTAATGCAACCATACCCGCTGTTGGATAATAAAAGTTCAAACCTCTCATTTGAAGCTCGGGAAGCATTTTTTTAACATCTTCCATTGTTTCTGGAACTTTCAGACCAAGTTTATCTAAAATATCACTTCTATAATATAGAACCCAAAAATTTATTGTTTCAGGAACAGCGTAGATTCCATCCCCTATGGTTGCAGGTATGTGTAATCCGTCTACTGTTCTTGATAGAACTTCAGAATATCCATCAAACTCTGTAATATCTTTAATAGCTCCTCTAATTCCAAGCTCAAAAGGGATGGCATAGTTAATGGAAGCGGCTACATCAGGTGCATCCCCAGATGCATTAGAAAGGATAAGCTTATTCTGATCTGGCATAATGGATACATCAACTTTAATACCAGTACTTGGTGTAAAACTTTCATCAATTAATTTTTGAAGTACTTCTACATGTTGTCTAGATCGATTTACCCATACTTGTAAATGTTCAGGATTTGAGTTCGATATCGAATAAGCCTGGTTGTTAAAAGAATTTAAAAATCTTTGTAAATTAAGTACTATACTTTTTAAAAAACCTTCACCCTTTGGGAGTTCAAAGTCTTTTTGAAACATGTATACCTTATCAATGGCAATAGCATTTTTATTTAGTACATCTATTAGGTTAGCTAAATATTGAATCACCGAATTTGTACTTTGTGCTAATTCATCAATTCGATACGGAAGTCTATTAGGTTCTTTTGCTAAGCTTCTTAGCCTTTGAGAAGCAACACTCATAGCAGAAAATGCTGCTATCTTTTTCGCTTCAGGATTATATATTCTAACGGTTTCTTGTAAAGTATCTAGTTGGTTTGCCCAGTTAATTAAGCGTTCTTTTACATCTGGTATATACTTTACAATGTCTAAATCTCTATATTTATCTTTATTTTTTCCCGCTACTTTTGTAATTTCTAATGCTAAATCATTGATTTCACTCATAATACGGTCTACTGCCTCTAGTACATGGCGGATATTATCCATATTAATAGTAAGTGAAATTTCATGTTCACCTTCAGTCAGATAAACTGCGATACAATCATTGTCCTTGTCTTTTAATACTAA
Source organism: Bacillota bacterium (assembly GCA_023387635.1). GTDB lineage: Bacteria > Bacillota > Clostridia > Lachnospirales > Lachnospiraceae > Anaerocolumna. The sequence continues at coordinate 15,860 of JAEWHU010000264.1, read as the reverse complement.
GTTAGTATAATCTTTGGTGTAATGAAATGGATATTCCTTCATTAAGGTATTTGGGATTTCACCGTCAATTCTTATATCTAAAAAGACAGGAAAATCTGCTTTATCAATCTGTCTATAGGTGAAACCTATATTATAATAACCAGCTTGATTGGCATTAAATTTATATGTAATTGTTTGCCCCGCATCCTTAAACGAAGCAGAATCAATAACGTTCATCACCTTTTTCGTAGTACTATACGGAGTAAGGAATGTGTCATATTCATTGGTTGCTCTTATGGAGGAATCATTCCTATAATCTATATCTTCACCCTCTATAGTAATACCAACATCTCCATCCATTGCCACTGCTTTTTCATATTCTGGTATTGCTACTTCTCCCGATAGATACAAATTCCCAAGCAAAAAACTTCCTTCGGTTACATCAATCTTTAACTCATTCTTCCCTTCTTTTAATTCAATTTCAAAAGGAATAGAGTTTCTATAACTAGCATCAATAAAAAATTTATTTTCCCATTTTATTAACTTATTCGGAACTGAAACAATTTCATTCCCGTATCTGTCATATGATTTTTCTTCATTATCTATCCAAGTACTTTCAAAACTAACGCGTCTTGCTTCGTAAAAAGGTACCTCTCCATTTAAAGATAAAACAAATTCGACTGGTATAATAGAATCCGTATAAGTCAAATAGTCGAAACTTAAATAATATCTTCCTGCCATTGGGGCATTGATTTCTATAGTAGCAGTATCCCCAATCTTTAAATCTACAACTTCATTCTTATATTCGTAATTCTCTTTCGTAAGTTTCTCCTTATCTCCAACATAAGCATTATCGATAACAACTTCAACTATATCTCCTTCATACAGTTTTGTTGTATATTTTTTACTAGCCATAGTGTAATTATTACCTATCATTTCATTGGTATATATAACATCACTAGGTGTACTTGTATCAACTAATTCAAAATCCTTTTTCGAATTTGCATATACTGACACACTACCTGTTACAATGGTTATCGTTGTGGCTATTGCAACAAAAGCCTTCAAGCCATTATTTATCATGTCATACCCCTCCATACATTAATAAAATAAACAAATGTCTTTTTTGATTCTAAACAATCTCCAAATATATCTCGCTTCGCAACAATATAACGTATAAACTAAACTATTTCAGATAAAAAAAATATTTTAGAAATAATTTTTTTAGTCGTCATAGCTAAATTATTTTAGTATTATGTAAAATATAACATTATTATATATAAGTTTTTTCCTAATGTCAATACAATTATTATTTTTTTTGTGCAGATTCTACAAACTAATTATTACAATTTTATTTTATACTATATTATTAAATTCTATACATTAAAAACGAACTCTTGATTTATTTTAGTTTTTCCCTTATAATACAATAAGAAATAATTTACTTAATTTTGAGGAGGGCACCATGCATGTTGCATATAAAAACACTTGATGAAGGCTTAGATATATTTAAGGCCCTTGGTTCTGAAATAAGAATCTCCATCATAAAACTTTTATTGAAAAATAAAGGCATGAATATGAACGAACTTGCTACTAGTTTAAATATTACCAACGGAGCATTAACAAGCCACATTAAAAAATTAGAAGATTGCGGTATAGTTACCATAATGAGTGAATCATCCGGGCACGGCAATCAAAAGAAATGTATGGTACATTTAGATAAAATTCTAGTAGAACTTGATTCCGAGGAACAAAAGAAGAACATTTATGAAACAGACATAAAAATTGGTCACTACTCCGATTACCACGTATATCCAACTTGCGGTCTTGCTACAGCCAATCAACTCATTGGTGAAGTTGATGATGCAAGGTACTTTGCACATCCAAGTCGCATTGATAGTGATATCCTTTGGTTTACTAGAGGATATGTGGAATATATTATTCCTAACTTCCTACCAGTTTCTCAAAAAATAGATCAAATTACTATATCCGCAGAACTTAGTTCTGAAGCACCAGGTGTTAATAATGTATGGCCATCTGATATTTATTTTCATCTAAACGATACTTGTCTAGGTATGTGGACTAGCCCTGGTGATTTTGGCGATGTTAAAGGTATCTTTACACCAGATTGGTGGTACCCAAATTGGAATCAATACGGCCTTCTTAAATTAATCGTTATCAATCATACTGGAACATTCATTGACGGTTTACAAATCTCCGATGTCTCCTTAAAAGATTTGAATTTAGATTTTAGAAGCACCATTAAGTTTAGATTTAGCATACCAGATAATGCTGAACATATTGGGGGACTAACAATATTTGGACGTAATTTTGGTAACTACAATCAAGATATTAAAGTAAGAATCCATTACAGCCCATTAGAAGAATCAAGCAATAATTAATACAAAGACTACCTAATAAGGTAGTCTATTTTTTAACTATATAAATACTAGAGTCTGCCATATCACATTTTTGCAAAAAAGGTTGCCATAAATTTTTCTTTATGACAACCTTTTTATTCATATTATTCAACAGCTTCTAAACCACTACCCCAAATAGCGATTCCCGTCTCAGAAAGCGCCGTAAATGTCATTACATTCTTTTTGCCTTGTTCATCCAAAGTAACATTTACCAAACCCTTATATGTATGTTCTCCGATAACAATATCAATATTTTTACCATCTTCATTTAAATTCCATGTCCCAGTTACTGCACCTGTAATTTTATTATCCTCACCAAGTTTAATTAATTCCGAAATAATAACTTCCTTGTTAATGGCATTACCATGATTAATATACTTATAATAACCCACCATATCTTCTTTCGTATAAGTACCACTAGTTTCTCCAATATAGCGATAGGGTGATACCACTGGCCATCCATCTTCATTAAAATACATTTGATGTACACGAACTTCATGAGCTTCGCCTCTTGCTTCAAATCTTGTATGAAAAATTAAGAAATACTTACCAGTTGCTTCATCATAATACGCAGAGTTATGACCAGGCGAAACATAACCTCTTCGAATCTTAGTACTTTCACCCTCAATCCAAGCGAATCTATAATTTCCCATTATTTTAACACCATATTTGTAGATAGATGCATCACTAAAGAAACTGCCATTCGCACCTTTAACTTCAATCATATCAACACCATTAGCATCATAAAATGGTCCGTCTGGTTTTTTAGAACGTGATACTCTCATATTATATCCACCATCTGCACCTAAACCACCGTAAGATAAAAATAAGTAGTAGTAATCAGTATCAGGACTATAAAGTACATAAGGCCCTTCAATTCTAACGTGATTGCCACCTAGAATTTTTTTACCATAACCACTTTCTAGTGGAAAACCTGTTTTTGTGTTCATTTCAAGTACATATATTCCACCCGAATAAGAACCATACATCATCCACAATCTTCCTTCTTTATCAAAGTATAAGCATGGATCAACTACATTAGGTTGAATGTTAGCATTATAGGTATCTCCATCTTCACTTTTCATATCAGGGCCCATACCAGATTTTAGTATAAGTCCTAAATCTTTATATGGACCTTCTATATTATCAGAAACTGCTATTCCAAGACTTGCAAGAGGCATACTTCCTTCACAAGTGCAATAATACATATAATACCTACCATCTGCTAATCTAATTACATCAGGCGCCCAAAAAGTATCAGTTCTTGCCCATTCAAGTGCTTCTTTCATTTCTTCCTTCACATTTTCAATTAATGGATTATTATTATTTACACCAGAACCTATCATAGTCCAGTTCATAAAGTCCGTTGTTTTAGCGGCTGCCAAATGAGAACCAAACACATAATAAGTCCCATCAACAGCTACTACTGACGGATCATGTACAGATACATTAGTAAAAGGATACATAACCGGTTTATCCGCTACCAATTTAATATCATCACTAATCACAAATTCATCTTCTTTAACACTACCCTCTTTAACATCATCTTTAGCATTATCTTTTGTCCCATCTACGCTTTCATCATTTCCTCTTGCGTCTTCATTCACCCCTGAATTCATTTCACTATCTATCACTTCTGATACCCCATTTTTATCATTGCCTTTACTGCACCCTGCCACCATTAATGCTAAACACGCTAACATCAATGTTAAAATACGCTTCTCCATAATTTACCCTCTCAATTCTGAGAAATCCCCTAATTAATTATTTTGCTTGTTTTCAAATACAGGCATCCCTTTATCATCCCATTCTACTTCTAACATCATAGTATGACGATTAGGATCATATAACGAATCTCCCATAATCTCATTATATTGCCTATAGTGAAACACCATAATATCTTTACTATCATCTTCTGATTTTGTAAAACTATTATGTCCAGGTCCATATATCCCCTTTTCTTCATCGGATTTTAGTACTGGATATCTTAATTTAGTCCACGATCTTGGATCAAGCAAATCTGATGTTTCATCTGCAAACAATAATCCCACACAATAATCAGCACCAGTAGAGCTTGCTGAAAATGTCATAAATATTTTACCATCACGTTTAACAATACTTGCTCCTTCATTTACCCAGAATTTAACTCTTTCCCAATCGTAATCTGGTGTTGTTAGTAATACTTGGACTGTTTTCAATTTCCATGGTGTTTCCATCTCTGCAATATATAAATTGGATATCATTTTGCCAACACCAACTTTTTCAGCCCAAACATAGTAATTCTTATCATTGTTCTGAAATACTGTTGCATCTAAAGAAAATGCACGAAATGAAAATTCATCATCATCTGCACTTTGCATCATGCCAAGCTCTTTCCATACTCCACTTATAGGACAACTATCCTTACATTCAAGAACATAAGGCCTAATTCTCCACATATCATCTTGTTTACCAGCAGCAAAATATATATACCAAGTGCCATCAATATAATGAATTTCTGGAGCCCATATATTCTTGCTCATTTCACCACTTTCGTGCTTTTTCCAAATTGTCACTTCATCCGCATGTTCCAAACCCTTCAATGTTTTTGATCTTCTAATAATAATTCTATCATAAGAAGGTACTGAAGCCGTAAAGTAATAATAGCCATCCCTATGTTTATAAACATACGGGTCAGCTCGTTGTAAAATAAACGGTTCATTATAGTTTGTTTTCTTGTAATCTTTTTCAGTCATTCTATATTCTCCTTTTAAATTATCACTATTTTAATTTTACATTTAGTTTAAGTATTTTATATTATTCTAAACTATCATATTATAATACTATAATTTTAATTACAAAAAGTCAACTATAATTATTAATAATGTTGTTTTATATAAGATAACCTTCTAAAATCATGACTTATACTACTTATTAAAATATTTTATTAAAACATATTAATTAATATAGTAATTAAAATAAAAAAAGCTCCATATTAGTCTTATGTACTAACATGGAGCTTTTTAACATTAACTTTTCACCTGATTTTTCTTTTATATTAATCAACAGTGCCAAACTTACTAAGTGGTAATATTCGAAGTACTACCCTTCCGCCAATATTCTCTAAAGAAACAGGACCTACCTCTTCCGCTCTACTATCCATACTTACAGCACGATTATCTCCTAATACGAAGATCTGATCATCAGAGAGCGTAATTGGTTCTTTAGCTATACCAGCATCCGTAATTTCATCTTTTCCATAATTTTCTTCTAATAATTCACCATTTATATAGATATCATTTTCGATAATTTGCACAGTTTCACCTGGTAGACCAATAACACGTTTAACATAATAATCGGAATGTTCTCTTCCATATGGATAAAATACTACGATATCAAAACGTTCTAACCCTTTGGTTTTATAAAGAAACTTTTCAACAAGAACATTCTCACCGTCATGAAGTGAATTCTCCATAGAAGGCCCATCTACAATTGTCCTTTGTATCACATAATTCGGAACTATAAATGCGCATACATAAATTAATACAATATAAAATATAATCTCAGTCAAGATACCAACTAATTTTCTCTTTTTCTTAGGTTCTTTATCATTCAAATCCTCATTATAGACTTCATATAGCAAATCAATGTCATCCATTTTTTCATGGTCATCATTATCTTTAGTATCTATTTCATCATTGCTATTCTCATAGTTATATCCCATTGTTGCATCTTTGCTTTTACTATTCATATTATCATTCGCTTTATCTATAAAGATTTTTTCTTTTTTATCCATAAATTATTACCGCTCCTATTCAATGCTATTATTGATGTTTTAGTTTACCAAACTCATTAAAAGGCCATATTCTTAACCAAGCACGCCCTTCAATCGAATCTAAACTTACAACTCCAACACTAGGATTTCTACTATCCGAACTATTATTCCGGTTATCCCCAAGAACAAAATATTCATCTTCCAAAAGGACAATGGGTTCACTTGCTATTCCAGCATGTTCTATGGGATTATTGCCGAATGATTCGTCTAAGACTTCACCATTTATATATATATTACTACCTATTATTTGCACTGTCTCATTTGGTAATCCAATAATTCTTTTAATGTAATAAACATCTTTACCAGAGTTTCTTGGTTGAAATACAATGATATCAAAACGTTTTGGATCGCCAAAACGATAAGATACCTTTTCAAGTATAAGCCGATCTCCATGCTGTAATGTATTTTCCATGGAACTTCCACGAACTTTTAATTGTTCGCCTATAAATGTATGTATTAATAAAACTACGAGAAATAAAATAGCAAAGTAAATTACTGTATCAATTATTTCCTTTACATAATTAACTTTCTTTTCCTCCATAAGTCCCATCCTCTCTATTATATAATAATAGTATTGCTTATGCATAAATATAGGATAAGCACCCTCTTATAATATCTAATCTAGTTAACATGATGTTACTAGAAGCTATTATAGGAAAGTGCTTATATTTTCATGCAATAAAATCAATCTGGATACTTATTCTTAATTTTCACTATTTTCAGTGTTTTCATCATCATTAAGAATCTTTACTTTTGATTGATACATTTCTTCAACTGCTACGGAAAGAGGCTTTCCTGTAGAGGTCTTTACCATAGGTTCTACACCGTCAATTAATTGTCTAGCACGTTTTGCTGTAGCTAACACGATGGAATATCTGCTATTAACTACTGGTTGTTCACCTGGTTCTACCTCACTATTTACTACTTTCATTAAGTCTGTATATGATGGATGCAACATATTAAAACTCCTTCCTAAACCTTTTGTCTCATATATTTGTATAATAACTTATATAACATTAAATTATCCATGCATCTATTAGATGCATTGTATCTTTTAGATGCATTGAATCTAAAAGATGTATGGTATCTTTAGTTACATTCTCTACTCAGCAATCCCATTGTCAATAACTTCTTTACTATTAACTCGATTGGTAATGGTTTCCGGAAGTAGCGCTGATAATATTAAATGTCCGCTATCCATAACCAAAACAGCTTTTGTCTTACGTCCACAGGTCGCGTCTATTGCCGTTCCGCCATCCTTTGCACTCTGAACCATTCTTTTAATAGGGGCAGCTTCTGGACTAATGACACCTACTATTTTATTCATGTTAACTACATTACCAAACCCAATATTAATTAGACGATTCATATTAATCTCCATTCTGCCGTGTGAAATCTTGTTTTTCACACTACGCCCAGGATTTGAGCATAGCACAATATTTGTAAAGTAAATTGATTTTCAATTTGCTTATCCTATTCAATATTTTGAATTTGTTCTCTGATCTTTTCGATATCTGTCTTTAAGTCAATTGCTCTATTTGATATTTCAATATCATTTACTTTTGATAATATAGTATTGGCTTCTCTATTCATCTCTTGAGCGATAAAGTCAAGTTTTCTACCAATTTCTACGCCATTATCTAAGGTCATCTTCATTGTCTTTATATGACTTTTTAGTCGAACAATTTCTTCATCAACACAAGTTTTATCCGCATAGATGATTACCTCAGTTGCAAGAATACTTTCTTCAATTTTAGTATCACCAAGTAATTCATTTACTTTTGCAGTTATCTTTTGCCTATATTCTGAAACTATCTTTGGCGATCTTTCTTCTATATAATTAACCACTTCTAACATTGTTTCTAATTTTTTATTGATATCATTTTTTAATGATTCACCTTCAATGATTCTCGATTCTACTAATCTTGTTGCAGCAGTTTTTACTGCTTTTTCTATTAGTTTCCATAACTCATTTTCATCTACAGTTTGTTCTTCTAAAGTAAATACATCTGGATATCTTGATAATCCAGAAACCGTAATATCATTTTCAATATGAAATGTTTCACTCATCTTTTGTAAATATTTAAAGTATTCTTTTGCTATGTCTTCATTATACTTAACACAAACATTATTCTCTGTATAATCTTCATAAGTAATAAATACATCAACCTTACCACGACTAATATCTTGTCTTAAAAGATTACGAATACCTGCATCAAAAAAGCTGAGCTTTTTCGGTATTTTAATAGACAAATCAAGATATCTGTGATTGACTGCCTTCATCTCAACAATGATTTTACGCTCTTCACTTAACTCTTCACATCTGCCAAAACCAGTCATGCTTTTTAACATATTCTCACGTTCTTTCTTTAAACATTAATGTCTTAAAAGTTCAGAAGTTTACATTTCTTCCCATTAACCTCTTTTAGGCATTTCACTTAATTATAATAGAAATATACTGACAAGTCAATATAGGATTAAAATTATTATGTTATTTGGATTAAATCATATACATAATATAAACAAATAGATTGATTCTAATAATTACAAATGATATACTAAATGATAATCTTTTACTGTTTATATTACTTAAAAACAAAGAAAGCGGATATACGCACTCCGTATGGTTAGCGAGCTGACCTACCTACTTTCTCAAATTATATATAAAGGAGATACCACAATGGCTTTAGATGGACTAGTTGTCTCAAACGTAGTTCACGAATTAAATAATATTTTAATCGATGGACGTATTTCAAAAATTTCACAACCTGAAAAAGATGAATTAATTTTAATTATTAAAAACAATCGTACCAATTACAAATTATTTTTATCTGCAAATGCAAGTTTACCACTCATTTATTTAACTGAGGAAAGCAAGCAAAATCCTATGCAAGCACCTGGTTTTTGTATGCTACTTAGAAAACATCTAAATAGCGCAAAAATATTAGAAATTATACAACCAAGCTTAGAACGTATTATTCAAATTAAAATTGAGCATTTAAATGAATTAGGGGATGTATGCGTTAAATATCTTATTCTAGAATTAATGGGGAAACATAGTAACATTATTTTTACCGATGAGAATTTTAGAATTGTAGATAGTATTAAACATATCTCTCACTTAATTAGCTCAGTAAGGGAAGTCCTTCCTGGCAGAGATTATGTATTACCTTTTATAGGTGAGAAATTAAATCCTTTCACAACTACTTTAGAAGATTTTAAAACTGCAGTACTTGCAAAACCAATCCCTCTTGAAAAAGCTATCTATACAACTTTAACAGGCTTTAGCCCTCTTATGTCCAATGAATTATGTGTAAGAGCATCACTAGATAGCGGTGTAAGTGCCAATTCCTTAACTGAAATTGAAACCTTACATCTCTTTAATAATTTTAAAAGATTAATGGAAGATGTAGAAAATAATAATTATGCCCCAAATATTATTTTAGAAAATGGGAATCCTATTGAATTTTCCTGTTTTCAATTAGCAAGCTACAGTTCTTATGAAAGAAAAGATTACGAGTCAATTTCAACTATGTTAGAGGCTTATTATTCTACCAAAAACACGGTTTCACGTATCAGGCAAAAATCGGTAGACCTAAGAAAAATCGTATCTAATTCTATAGAGCGTACAACGAAAAAATACGATCTACAACTTAAACAATTAAAAGATACTGAAAAAAGAGACAAATATAAGGTTTATGGCGAATTAATTAACACTTATGGTTATAACCTAGAACCTGGTGCAAAATCACTTACTGCATTAAATTATTATACCAATGAGGAAATCACAATTCCTTTGGACGACACATTAACAGCCAAAGAAAATAGCAAACGATATTTTGATAAGTATAACAAACTAAAACGTACTTATGAAGCTTTAACTAACTTAATAGAGGAAACAAAATCAGATTTAAACCATTTAGATTCCATTCGAACCGCTCTAGATATTGCAGTGGCTGAAGATGATCTTGCTTTATTAAAAGATGAATTGGTTGAATATGGATATATGAAAAGGAAATATGTTCAACGTAAACCAGGGGTAAAAGTTAAAAAAGTCAAAAACACTAGTAAACCTTTTCATTATATATCATCCGATGGATTCCATATTTATGTAGGTAAAAATAATTATCAAAATGACGAATTAACATTTAAGTTCGCAACAGGAAACGATTGGTGGTTCCATGCTAAGAACATGGCTGGTTCTCATGTAATTGTTCAATCTGCAGGAAGCGAATTACCAGACAAAACCTTTGAAGAAGCTGCATCCCTAGCTGCCTACTACTCAAAGGGTAGAGATGCAGAGAAAGTTGAAATCGATTATATCGAAAAGAAACATGTAAAGAAACCAAATGGCAGTAAACCTGGTTTTGTGGTGTACTCAACAAACTATTCACTTGTTGCTTCTCCTAATATAACAGGTATCACACAAGTGGAATAAATGGAGTATTCTAGCATTATAAATCTTAGGAGGGCATCATCATGATACTTGCAGATTACCATGTGCATTCATACTTTTCTAGTGATTCTAAGGCTAAACCTAGAGATGTAATAGAAAAAGCTGTAAGCTTAGGTTTAAATAGATTATGTTTTACTGACCATATGGATTTTGATTATCCAGTAAATAATGGTCTAACTTTTCAATTTGATCCAAATGCATATTTTAAAGAATTACTTCCACTAAAAGAGGAATACAAAAATAAAATTAACATATTCATTGGAATAGAACTTGGGTTGCAACCATATTTAGCTCCTAGATATGATGTCCTTATGAATTCTTATCCTTTTGATTTTGTTATTGGCTCATCTCATTTAATAAATGGTATGGATCCCTATCATAAGGAATATTGGGAAAAGTATTTGAATGAAGAAGGTGTTTTAAAATACCTTGAGAGTATTATAGGGAATGTAAAAGCTTATAGTAATTTTGATGTCTATGGACATCTAGATTATGCTATTAGATATTTACCTGATAAAAATACTAATTTCTCTTATGAAAAGCACAGTGATTTAATTGACCACGTATTAGGTACTATAATAAATGCCGGGAAGGGTATTGAATTAAATACATCTGGATATAAATACGGATTATCTTCCCCACACCCTAACGAATATATATTAAAAAGATATAAGGAAATGGGTGGTGAAATTATAACCATAGGTTCTGATGGACATATTCCAGAACACATAGCCTATGATTTTAATACTGCTAATGCACTCCTTCAATCTTTAAATTATAAGTATTATACTGTATTTAAAGAAAGAAAACCTACATTTCTTAAATTAAATTCTTAATTATATATTCTTCACAACGAAAAAAGCCACTAAAATAATATTGCATTTTAATGGCTTTTTATTCGTTTTATTCTAAAGTAATTACATAAAGAGATTATTTATCTCTTATAATAGTTCCACCACCAACTACAATATCGCCATCATAGAATACGACTGCTTGTCCAGGTGTGATGGCTCTTTGAGGTTCCTCAAACTTACACATAACTATATCTTCATCCACTTTTTTAATGGTACATTTAGCACCTTTGTGGCTATATCTTATCTTAGCATCTACTATCATCTCACCCTCAAGATCAGGTATTGACATAAAGTTTAATCTGTTTGCATATAAGGTATCGCTAAATACATCCTCATTAGTACCAATGACAACTTCATTCGTTTCAGGCCTAATTTCTAAAACAAAAACTGGATAACCCATTGCTAGATTAAGTCCTTTTCTTTGTCCAACAGTATAATGAATAATTCCTTTATGTTTACCAATTACCGTACCATCAAGGGTTACAAAATTGCCTTCTTTTGCAGTTTCTCCAGTATACTCTGCTATAAATTTAGCATAATCTTTATCTGGTATAAAACAGATCTCTTGACTATCTGGTTTATTAGCAATTCTTAAATTAATATTTGATGCAATTTCTCTAATTTGATCTTTTGTATATTCACCAACTGGCATAATTGTATGTGCTAATTGATATTGTGTTAAATTATACAAAGCATAGGTTTGATCCTTAGCAGCAGTTGCAGATTTTGTAAGAGTGTATCTCCCATTATCTAGTTGTATTATCCTAGCATAATGTCCTGTTGCGATATAGTCTGCACCGATATCAAGAGAACGTTTTAATAGAGATTCCCATTTTACATAACGGTTACATGCAATACATGGATTGGGTGTTTCACCTTTAAGGTACTCACTTGCAAAATAATCCATAACTGCACTTTTAAATTCCTTTTTAAAATTCATAACATAATAAGGAATCTCTAAAGCATTCGCTACTCTTCTTGCATCATCTACAGCACTTAAACCGCAACAACCACCATTTTCTTCTTGCATGGCAGTATCTTCATCTTGCCAGATTTGCATGGTTACACCAATTACATCGTAGCCAGCTTCTTTTAGCAAATATGCTGCAACTGAAGAATCAACGCCTCCTGACATACCTACAACTACTTTCTTTCTATCCAATGTACTTCCTCCTAATAGACCTCTGAAACTTCCTCTTCGCCAATATCATCCTTTGGCTTCTCGAGTCCTTCTATTACAATATTATTTTTTGTAGCATAATCCCATAATGCAGCATGAATTGCTTCTTCTGCTAATAAGGAACAATGAACTTTTACTGCTGGTAGACCATCAAGAGCATCCATTACTGCTTTATTCGTTACATGCAATGCATCATTCACAGTTTTACCTTTTACTAATTCAGTTGCCATACTACTTGTTGCTACAGCAGCACCACAACCAAAGGTTTTAAATTTTACGTCATTAATAATTCCATCTTTATCTATATCAAGATATATTCGCATTATATCTCCACATTTCGCATTTCCAACGGTTCCTACACCACTGGCATTTTCAATTTCACCAACATTTCTAGGATTACTAAAATGATCCATTACCTTTTCACTGTACATATAAATATTTCCTCCTTAAAACGAAAAGCCTATCTATAGTGGCTTATACTGTAATATTAATTTTTCTTACTATTATTTTTTATATAATCTTCATAAAGTGGAGACATAGAACGTAATTTTGCTACGATCTCCTTTATTTTGTCAACACAATAATTAATCTCTTCTACAGTTGTATCCTCACTAAGTGTTAAGCGTAACGAACCATGAGCTATCTCATGAGGGAGTCCAATTGCAAGTAAAACATGGGATGGATCTAAAGATCCAGACGTACATGCAGAACCACTAGAAGCACATATATTTTGCATGTCTAACATAATTAAAAGGGATTCACCTTCAATAAATTGAAAGCAGAAATTGGCGTTATTAGGTAATCTCTTAGTTCTGTGACCATTAAGACGAACATATGGTACTTCTGTCATAATACGATTAATTAATAATTCTCTTAATTCTATTTCTTTCTTTACTCTCTCATCCATAGTATTTACAGCAATTTCTACTGCTTTACCAAAGCCTACAATTGCAGGAACATTTTCTGTACCTGCTCTTCTACGTCTTTCCTGTCCACCACCATGAATCAAAGATCTTAATTTGAGTCCTTTACGGATATATAAGAATCCAATGCCTTTTGGTCCATTAAGCTTATGACCACTTGCGCTAAGTAAGTCAATATTTAATTCTTTCACGTCAATCGGTACTTGACCAAATGCCTGAACAGCGTCTGTATGGAAGATAATTTTATTCTCTTTCGCTATTTCACCAATTTCTTTAATTGGTTGAATGGTACCTATTTCGTTATTTGCAAACATAACTGAAATAAGGATTGTTGTTGGACGTATAGCCTTCTTAAGTTCATCCAATTTGATAATACCATTCTCATCTACATCTATATAAGATACTTCACATCCATGTTTCTCAAGATATTCACATGTATGAAGTATTGCATGATGTTCGATCTTAGAAGTAATGATATGATTTCCTTTATCAGCATAAGCTTCCACTGTAGCTTTTAATGCCCAGTTATCAGCTTCTGTTCCTCCTGCTGTAAAATAAATATCAGATGTTTCTGCTCCTAAAGCATTAGAGATTATAGTTCTAGATTCATCAACTGCTCTTTTATTCCCTGTAGCAAATTCATAAACACTAGAAGGATTACCAAAATTTTCTGTAAAATATGGTAACATTGCTTCTACAACTTCAGGTCTTGTTTTTGTTGTAGCTGCATTATCCAAATATATCTTTTTTTCCATAAAGTTTCATCTCCTATTATAATATATCCCTTTATTGTCCACATGAACTTTTTTTACGGTTAGTTTCACTAACTGTAATGCCATGTTCTAGCTTAATCTTATTGCTTTCTTCCAATAATTCAGAAAGCAGCATAGTATCTACAGTACTATTGATACTATCACTAATACGCATCCATACATATTTTGTTACACACAAATCTGCACCTGAACAAGGAGTACTATTCCCTACAATTTCAGGACAAGCCACTGGATTTAAATCACCTTCAAGTGCCCTTAGTATGTCACCAACTGAAATATCTTCCGGTTTTTTTGCTAAGAAATAACCACCTTGAGCTCCACGAACACTATTTACGATTCCTGCTTTCTTTAGTTTGGCAATTAATTGTTCTAAGTAACTAATAGAGATTTCTTGACGTTCTGCAACTGAACTTAATGCTACTGCATCTTCCTGCCCATTTTCAGCCAAATCAAGAACAGCACGTAAGCCATATCTACCCTTTGTAGATAGTTTCATTGAATCACCTCGCCTTTCTTAACATATCCCACTAATTCATTTCCTAGTAAATTAGTGCGTATTATTGATACATTTTATCACTTGAATTTCATTTTGTCAACCTGATATGGAATTGTTTTGAATCATTGGAATATATTTAAATAGGTTTCTTATTTATTAATATTCCGCTATTTTTTAAGGTTGGGAAAAGTATAGGCCTAAAGAAAAGCAAAGAAAGGATTTGATATGCAATGGGTGCAAAAATGAGTAAAAATACCTTATTAAAAGGTACTGCTATTTTAACTATAGCTGGCTTGCTTACACGAGTTTTGGGTTTTTTCTATCGTATATATTTATCTAATTCTATGGACACTGATAAAATAGGTATCTATCAATTAATATTTCCCATATATGGTATATGCTTTACCATATATGCTTCTGGCATTCAAACATCTATCTCTAAATTAGTAGCTGCTGAATTCGGAAGAAAGCATTATAAAAACGTAAAAAGAATACTTCGCATCGGCCTCTTTTTATCAATCTCATCTGCACTCGTGTTATCTGTATTAGTATATTATTTTTCTGATTTTCTAGCAGCTAATTATCTAAGAGAAGCAAGTGCAGCAGGACCATTAAGAATGCTAGCTTTTGTATTTCCTTTTTGCGGAATAACTGCATGTATCAATGGATATTATTATGGTCTAAAGAAAACTGGAGTACCAGCGTCTACACAACTAATTGAACAAATTATACGTGTAATCTTTATCTATGTTTTAGTATCTGTTATAGGAAAAAATAATATTAGATTATCAACAGAGCTTGCCGTACTTGGGCTTGTTGTAGGTGAAATTGTATCAAACCTTTATAACATTGCCTCAATGTTTGTATCTTCTACCCCAAAAGAGATAGCCCGTCTAGCATCGGGAGTAAACACACCCCCTACTAGAAAACGTATATTAATAGGTCAGATGCTACATATGGTTTTT
>JAEWHU010000229.1 GCA_023387635.1 Bacillota bacterium | reverse complement strand
ACCAGGTATGGGTTTACAACTTTCATCAACCTGTGCTATAGTGACTCCCTCTAATCTCTCTTTCCCACTAATATCAACTACCGTATGACTTAGTTTTAATGGAATATTATAATCATCTAGGCTTTGAACAATATTTCTTTTTAAACCGCCTGAATATGGCATTAATTCTGCTACTAATTTAACTTTTGCTCCCTCTAAAGTCATTCTTCTAGCCATAATTAAACCAATATCTCCAGAACCTAAGATAACTACCGTATGACCTGGCATATATCCTTCCATGTTAATGAGTCTTTGAGCAGTACCAGCAGAAAAAATACCTGCAGGGCGGTAGCCTGGTATATTTAGCGCCCCCCTTGGGCGTTCTCTACAACCCATGGCTAGAATGATTGCTTTTGCATAAACCTGGAATAATCCTTCTTCACGATTCATAACTGTTACTATTTTTTGTGAACTAATATCCATAACCATGGTATTTAGTAAATATTCAATCTTTAACTTTTTCACTTCATCTATAAATCTGGTTGCATATTCAGGTCCAGTCAATTCTTCTTTAAAGGTATGGAGACCAAAACCGTTATGTATACACTGATTTAATATTCCACCTAGTTCCTTATCTCTTTCCAAAATAAGAATATTATCAATACCACATTCTTTCGCCCTAGCAGCTGCTGCAAGACCAGCAGGACCACCGCCTATTATTACCATATCATATTTTTTCATAGACTTTCACTCCTTATATACCTTCTTTGCTATGACCCATTAATACAAAAGAATTTCCACCAGATTTTGTAACTTCTTCCATAGGGATACCTAGTTCTCTTGCCAAAATCTCCATTGTTTTTGGAGTACAAAAGCCTGCCTGACATCTTCCCGAACCTGCTCTAGTTCTTCTTTTTATTCCATCTAATGATTTAGCTCCAAGAGGCCTATGAATTGCATCTATTATTTCACCTTCTGAAATCATTTCGCACCTGCAAATGATATTCCCATAAGCGTTATTTTTTTGAATAAGTTTATTCCTTTCTTCCATAGTCAGAATACTAGGATCTAAGATACCTTTTCTATGTGTAATAAAATTATCTTTTTTTGATAAATCCATTAAATCTTTTAGTAAATCGGCAACCATAATGCCAATTGCAGGAGCACAAGTTAGCCCAGGAGATTCTATTCCAAGGACATTAATAAATCCTTTGGAATCTTTTACTTCCTCAATAATAAATTCATGACCGTCTTCATGTGCCCTTAGACCAGAGAACGATGTTATAACCTGTCTAAGTGGTACATCTTTTACGGAGATCCCCGCTTTAATTATTAATTGTTCTATCCCTTCTTTCGTAGTATTAATACCTTCTTTATCTACTATATCGATTGCAGTTGGACCTACAATTAAATTACCATGAACAGTTGGAGCTACTAAGACACCTTTTCCAAGTTTCGTAGGTAGCGTAAAAATCGTTTTTGAAACATAATTTCCTACCGATCTATCTAATAAAAAATAATCCCCTCTTCTAGGTGTAATTTTATACTTTTTCTCGCTTACCATACTATGAATATCATCTGCATAGACACCTGCTGCATTCACTATATATTTACTCTCAATCATTTCTCCATTTGTACGTATCTGATAACAATCATTCTTCTTCGTTATACCAATAACCTCTGTATTAAATTTGAATTCTACTCCATTGACATAAGCATTTTCTGCTAGTGCAATGGTCATGTTGAAAGGGCACACAATACCAGCTGATGGTGCATATAAAGCACCTTCCACCTCATCTGTCAAATTAGGTTCCATCTTTTTAGCTTCCTCTTTTGACAATACCCTAAGCCCCTCTACTCCATTGGCAATACCACGTTCATACAATTCCCTTAGTCTAGGCAAATCGTCTTTATTCACACATACAACCAGCGAACCATTGCGTTTAAAAGAAAAATCTAACTCATTTGATAATTCCTCCATCATTTGATTACCTCTGATATTTAATTTCGCCATAAGTGAACCTTCTGCCACATCATATCCAGCATGAATGATGGCGCTATTTGCCTTAGATGTACCACAACAAACATCTTCACATTTGTCAATAACACAAGCCTTCACTTCATACCTAGATAATTCTCTAGCCACCGCACAACCTACAACTCCTGCCCCAATAATAATTACATCATACATATTCTCTCTCCTTTAAGATTTATAATCAGCGGATATTCCCATTCCCCATGGAAGCGACTGACCTTAGCTACAATCCATATCTTATACCTCTAGTAGGTATAAGATATAAAAAGAGTCAATCAAAAAGCAATACTTCATAAGTATGCTAATTGGTTGACTCTCCATCTCATTCAACAATAATATCAAATTGTAAACACATTGATAAAACAATAAATAACTAAGAAATAGCTGAAAATGTTAATATCTTGATTATCATATAATTACTCCTTAGACCAATGATATGAACATTTAACTGCTTTATTCCATCCTTTTATCTTTTCTCTTCTATTAATTTCTTCCATCTCAGGTTTAAACACTCTATCAATCTGCCAGTTCTTAACCACAGCTTCTTTGTTTTCCCAATATCCTACTGCCAAACCTGCTAAATATGCTGCACCCATAGCTGTTGATTCAACACACATAGGTCTGTTAACTGGTGCATTAATAATATCTGATTGGAATTGCATTAAGAAATCATTAGCACATGCGCCACCATCAACTTTTAAAGCACATAATTTAATTCCTGAATCAGCTTGCATTGCAGAAATAACATCATTAACTTGGTATGCTATGGATTCTAATGTTGCTCTTATAATATGATATTTATTAACACCTCTAGTTAGACCAACAATTGCTCCTCTTGCATATTGATCCCAATGAGGTGCTCCAAGCCCTGTAAAAGCTGGAACTACGTAACAACCATTGGTATCTTTTACTTTACTTGCCATGTATTCAGAGTCTTCCGATGAATCAATTAATTTCATCTCATCACGAAGCCATTGAATCCCAGCTCCAGCAACAAAGATTGAACCTTCTAGGGCATAATTTACTTTTCCATCTAATCCCCATGCAATAGTAGTTACTAATCCATTTTTTGAAAACACTGGTTTTTCACCAGTATTCATTAATAAGAAACATCCTGTTCCATAGGTATTCTTTCCTTCACCTGCAGTAAAACATGTTTGACCAAACAAAGCTGCCTGTTGATCACCTGCTGCCCCACTAATAGGAATGTTGCCTCCAAAGAATTGCGAATCTGCTTGTCCATATATACAGCTTGAAGGTTTAGCTTCTGGCAACATGCATTCTGGTATGTTTAATTCATTTAATATATCCTTATCCCATGCTAAATCTTTAATATTAAACAACATTGTTCTAGACGCATTAGAATAATCAGTCACATGAACTTTACCTTTTGTAAGTTTCCAGATTAACCAAGTTTCAACTGTACCAAATAATAGCTGTCCAGCTTCTGCCTTCTCTCTTGCACCTTCTACATTATCAAGAATCCATTTTAATTTAGGTCCAGAAAAATAGGCATCAATTACAAGACCTGTTTTTTCCCTAAATGAATCTGTTAATCCTTTTTCCTTTAAATAATCACAGTACTCAGAAGTACGTCTACATTGCCAAACAATTGCATGATATACAGGATCTCCCGTTTCTTTATCCCATACAATGGTCGTTTCTCTTTGATTGGTGATACCAATTGCAGCTATATCTTTAGCTGTTGCACCAATCTTTGTCATAGCCTCTACAGCTACTCCTAACTGTGTTGACCAAATCTCATTGGCATCATGTTCTACTAAGCCTGGACTCGGAAAATACTGTGTAAATTCCTTTTGGGCTACACTACACATTTCACCTTTTTCATTAAATAAAATGCATCTATTACTTGTCGTTCCTGCATCTAACGCCATAACGTATTTTGCCATGAACTTACCTCCTTTTTATTGGCTTGTTACGCAATCCATTTCCTTTTAAATATATTCTATCTGTTCATTCTAAATTATACAATATAAATATCATTATATATTTATATTGTGTATAATAATAAAACCCTGCTTCAACAGGGTTTTATTACCAATCTATTCAACTTTACTCGAAGTTTACTTCAAACTCACTGTAAAAATACAGCTTATAGAGATTATTTCGTCTTCTTCATTTGTTATCTGATAAGTCACTTTATATACTTCATTTACATATTTGTCAATTCGAACGGTTATTTTATCTGAACAATCATTACCATTGCTATCCGTTGCAGATACAAAAGTCATAGCAAAATCCTTGGTTATCTTAGTTCCATATGGAAGATCATATACATTTTCAACACCATCTATTCTTGTGCTACTAAAATAAGTGAATTCTACTGTTTCACTGGTTACATTACCTGCATTATCCGTCACTTCATAAGTAACAATATAAGAGTAATTATCTTTTTCCGTTATTGTAACAGTAATATCTTTAGCAGTAAGTTTAGTAGAATCATCCGTTGCACTAACTCCCTCTAATGCTAACTTCTTTATATCTTCTTTGCTATAAAGCCATTGCTCAAAAGTAAGTTCTTTATGCTCCACACCAAATAAAACTGGCGCGCTTCTATCCATTGTAAATACTGCCTCTTTCTTAGCTGTTAACCCATTTGGTGCTGTCACTGTATATGTGA
Organism: Bacillota bacterium; assembly: GCA_023387635.1. Lineage (GTDB taxonomy): Bacteria > Bacillota > Clostridia > Lachnospirales > Lachnospiraceae > Anaerocolumna. Next base: position 1,525 of record JAEWHU010000229.1, on the reverse strand, counting down.
CAATATATTTTGAGCCTTCTTCTTTTATGTTAACTTTAATACTATCCTTCTTTATTTCATTCACAGAATAATATGCCTTAACACCTTTTAGAGCATATTCCTTATTAACAACTACATCTTCAGTAACATATTTATCTGTAACGCCCTCAAAATATGGTGGAGAAGATGGTTTTGTCACGGTAATGGTAATGGTTTTCGTTGCACTTCTTAATATTGCATCTTCTACAAAATAAGTGACTTTATATTTACCAACTGTAGACGTATCCACATTACCTGTAATAGTAATCTTTTTAGTTAAATCAAAACCAGTAGTTGAAGTTGCTGTTATTCCTTTTTTTAAATCAATTTTTGTTCCCATTTCTATTCTTTTATTGCTTGCACCATTTATTGTTGGTTTTTTATTTTTAAAAGGATTTTTATCACTTGGGTCAGTTGGATCCCAACCTGTGCCAGCTTTTAACTGAATCGTTTCTGGTTTACCAAGTGGTCCAGCATCTTTACCTTCATAGATTTCGACTGTAGTACCAATTGGGCAATTGTCATAAATCCATTTAGCATCTATTACTGTTAATCTAACACATCCATGTGAAGCCGTTGTTCCTAACTTGTTATACTGTTTTGCAGATAAGGTAGAAGCATCCATTTCATAATACCAAACGGAGTGAAATAATATACCACCAACAATTCTAGTGGAGTATTGTCCCCATACATCATCCATTAATAATTTCCAACGATATTTTATAGGCGTTTTATATACCCCTAAAGGTGTAGCATTACCTACGGAGCAAGTCATTGCTTTTACAGGAACAGTATACTTGCCTTTATCATCTTTCTCGTAAATAGTAATGGTGTTTTGCTTCTTATTCACCTTAATATAATAGGGGAATTTATCATTTGCCGACACACTTTTTGTTGAAAAAAAGAAACTAAAAAATATAAAGATAATACAAATAATACTATATGTTAAAATCTTTACTGATTTTTCTTTACTTACTTTATATGCCATCGGTCACTCCTTATTAAGAAATTTTTTCCATACTAACTAAAGTAAAGAATGAATATGGTATTCCTGTGTCAAAACTATTTCAAAAGTGTAAACTTTAACTTACGATGAAAATTGACTGTGATATAAGGTATAGTAGAACCCTTTATTCTGTAGTAATTCATCATGGTTTCCTTGTTCAATAATGTCTCCATCTTTTAATACTAATATAGTATCCGCTTCCTTTATGGTAGAAAGCCTATGAGCAATCACAAAACTTGTTCTACTTTTCATCATCTTATGAAAAGCTTTTTGTATCTTTAATTCAGTTCTTGTATCTATACTACTTGTAGCTTCATCTAATATAAGTAATGCAGGATCCATTAACATAACTCTTGCAATGGTTAATAATTGCTTTTCTCCTTGCGATAAATTCCCCCCATCTTCATCAATTATAGTATCATAACCGTCTTTTAATCTTACAATAAAACCATGAGCATACGCTTCTTTTGCGGCTTGTATGATTTCTTCTCTAGTAGCATT